>JBEVJO010000193.1:0-8290 GCA_040510175.1 Caulobacterales bacterium | reverse complement strand
CCAAGGTCGAATTGGCGGTTCCGGAATCCGAGGTGCGCTTTGATCCAGTGTTTGGCTTTCATTCAATGAGCGAATTGCCGGTCAAAGTAACGCGAACGTAAGCCGGGCAGGCCCTCGAATTTGTTGCATTGCCTCAAGGCGGTACGCTAGATAACCAGATAGGATCAGGCCCAGGCGGCGCCTCGCAAAGCGCGACCGCTCGGGGTTCAGGGAGCGAAAATGCAGGTTAGGGGCAAGCGCAATGTCGGCATCTAAATCCGCGCCAGCGCGGGCGGACGGGCCGCCTGCGGACGTGTCGAACGTCCTTAGCCCGGCCGACTACCCTAACACATTCGCCGCTAAGACGCCTGACCGGCTGGCGCTGGTCTTCGACAAATATTCCTTCACCTATGCGGAGCTGGATCGCGCCTGCAATGCGATGGTGACTTTGCTGGGCGAAGAGGGCGTGAAATCCGGCGACCGCGTCGCCTATGTCGGGCGCAATAACGATCTGTATTTCGTCGTTATGATCGCCTGCATGCGGGCCGGCATCGTTCTGGTACCGGTGAACTGGCGCAACACGGCGGCCGAAACGCGCTACGTGTTCGACGACAGCGGCTCCAAGCTGATCTTCGCGGATCGCGAATTCGTTCCGATCTGCCAGGAAGCCGACACGCAGAACCGTGCGATGGTTGTCGTCGATGAAGACGCGTTCCGCGACCGGCTGGCGCGCACCGCGCCGGCCCCGCGCGCCGCTTTTGATCCTCAGGGCAATTCGCTGCAACTTTACACCAGCGGCACGACCGGCAAGCCGAAGGGCGTTCTGACCAAGCAATTCGCCTTGGCGGTGCAGCGTCATCTCGAAAAGGTCGCGCCGCATTTCAACGATTGGCAGGACGATGAAATCCTGCTGTCGCCCTTGCCGAGCTTCCATATCGGCGGCTTGTCTTGGGTGATGACCGGGCTTTGCCGCGGCGTGACCACGCATGTCACGCCGGACGCAACGCCGGCCGGCATTTTGGATCAGTGCTTAGCGCACAACATCACGCGCACCTTTATGGTGCCGACTTTGGTGCGGGCGCTGATCGGCGAGATGATGTCGCGTGACGTCCGCGTGAAAAGTCTCCGCGCTATTCATTACGGCGCGGCGCCGATGGACGCGGCGCTGGTGGAGCGCTCCGTTGGAACGCTCGGCTGCAAGTTCATGCATTATTTCGGCATGACGGAAATCAGCGGCTGCGTCACGACGCTGGGACCGGACGAGCATGACGTTGCCCGGCCGCATCTTTTGCGATCGGTGGGCCGCGCGCTGCCGAGCTTTTCGATTGAAATTCGCGGACCGGACAAAGAATTGCTGAAGATCGACGAGCCCGGCGAAATCTGGATCAAAGGGCCGAGCGTTTTCACCGAATATTGGAATCGCCCAGAAGCCACGACCGAAGCCCTGATCGACGGCTGGTATCGCAGCGGCGACGGCGGGCGCTTGGACGCGGACGGCTATTTGTATCTGACCGACCGCATCAAGGACATGATCAATTCCGGCGGCGAAAACGTCTATCCGGCGGAAGTCGAAGCGGTGTTGCGCGACCATCCGGCGATCCTGGATTGCGCCGTGTTCGGATTGCCGCATCCAAAATGGGGCGAGGGCGTCACGGCTGCGATCGAACTTAAGCCGGGTCAGACGACCGACGCAGATGACGTCATCGCTTTTGCGCGCAAATCGCTTGCGGCCTACAAAATTCCGCGCCGCATTGAACTGGGCGTTACGTTACCAAGAACCGCATCCGGCAAAGTGCAACGCGGCGCGATCCGCAAACACTTCCTCGATAAGGAATAGCGCATGTATTTGCACGCAACGTTGGAAGTCTCCTATGAAGGCGCCATGGATTTCATGGCGGTGGCGCCCAAGGTGCGGGCGTTGATGGAGGCGAACGGCGTGAAGATGCTGTATGCCTTGATGCAGGATACGGGCCGGTTGAACACGTTTGTCCATATCTGGAAACTGCGCGACGCCAACCATTACTACGAAGCGGTCAATGCGCTGAAGGCGCACGAAAGCTTTCCCGAAATTTTCGCGGGGCTTGGAAAATCCGTGGTCAACGAGACGCTGGTTTTCGCCAGCGACGCGCCTTACGCGCCGCGCTGATTTACGCTGTGGCCTTGGCGGCGCGCGCAGGCTTTCCGATCAACGCCAGCGACAGTACAATCGGCAAGAAACCCAGCACATAGCCCGCTGTTGGAATCGGCGCGAAGCCGACGGCTTGCAACGAAACTGCCAGATAAATTGCGGTCGCCGCGGCGCCAGCCAGAGCCAGCAACCGCACCGGCGCTGACAACGGCTTTTCGACGAGAGCGCCCTCGCGCTTCCCCAAGAAGAACTTCCGCCAATCGCCGCCCGATTGCTGCGTTGCGCGCAACACATAAACCGCTGCGATGATGTTGCCCCACCACATTAGCATCCAGACCCAGGCCACAATGGTCCATACGCTGCTGCCTTGCTCGCGGAAGATCATCCAGCCGGCGATAAAGAGCAGGCCCATCACCAGATCGTTGTTGATGAATAATTGCCAGGGATCGCCCGAGCCGGCGAGGAAGGTATCGAAGCCGACGCCGTGATCCATGCCGCTATTCAGCGTTACATTGACCATGTTCG
Organism: Caulobacterales bacterium; assembly: GCA_040510175.1. Taxonomy (GTDB): domain Bacteria; phylum Pseudomonadota; class Alphaproteobacteria; order Caulobacterales; family Aquidulcibacteraceae; genus JBEVJO01. The sequence goes on along the minus strand of JBEVJO010000193.1, from coordinate 5,658 downwards.
CAGTCATGATGGCGATCACGATCCAGCCCAGGATTTGAACACCCTTCATCGTTTCTCCCTCCGTTTTATGCGCCTTTGAAGCCGGCGCATTTCGACTGTTGATAGGACGCAGAAGCATCGTATGCTAGCTTATTCTTAAAGCGGGCCAAATCCGGGAGCTCAAGAGGAAACGCATGGCTGAGGGCGCAAAGGGTGCAGCTTCCCTCCGGTCAGTCCGGGGCCGCGTGGCGCTAATCACTGGCGCCGCTCATGGCATGGGGCGCGCGACGGCGATGCTGTTCGCTGCCGATGGCGCCCATGTTGCGGTGACGGATCGCGACGGCGGCGCGGCGGCGGAGACTGCGGCGGCCATCAAGGCTCAGGGCGGCAGCGCGCAGGCGTGGACCTTGGACGTCACGGACGCTGCAGGCATCAGCCGGGTGACGCAAGACGTCGCGGAAACCTTTGGCGGCCTCGACATCCTGATCAACAATGCGGGCGTCTCGGCGCGGCTGGCGATTGACCACCCTGACTATGAATCCAATTGGATCCGCGTGCTGGATATTCTGCTGACGGCGCAGCAGCGCTTGGTTCGCGCCGCTTTGCCCTATCTGCGCCAGTCTGATGCGGCGCGGATCGTCAATATCGCCTCCACAGAAGCGCTCGGCGGCACGGCCTACAACACCGCTTATGCCGCCGCCAAAGCGGGTGTCGTCGGTTTAACGCGCACCTTGGCCGTGGAATTGGGGCGGGAGGCCATTACAGTCAATTGCATCTGTCCAGGGCCGATCCTCACGGAACTGACAAAGAAAATTTCCGAAGAAGACCGGGCGAAGTTCGCACGCCGCCGGACGGCGCTGGGGCGCTATGGCGTGGCGGAGGAAGTCGCGCATATGACCTTGAGCTTGTGTTTGCCGGCGGCGTCCTATGTAACCGGGGTGATCCTGCCGGTGGATGGCGGACTAACAGCGAGGAATGCATGAGCGCGCCGAATTTATTCGACCTATCCGGCAAGGTTGCATTGGTGACGGGCGGCAGCCGTGGCCTGGGCCGGTCGATTTCTCTGGGACTGGCCGATCATGGCTGCGACGTCATTGTGGTTAGCCGCAAGCTTGAAAATTGCGAAGAGGTCGCCGAGGAGGTTCGTCAAAAAGGCCGACGGGCGCTTGCCTTGTCCGGCCATATGGGGCGTTGGGCCGAAATCGATTCCGTGGTAGAGCGCGCCTACGCCGAGTTTGGCAAAGTCGACATCCTTATCAACAATGCTGGTATGTCGCCTGTGGCGCCGTCGTCTCTGGAGACCGAAGAAAAGCTTATGGATGCGGTGCTGTCCCTCAACTTCAAGGGGCCGTTCCGCATGAGCGCGCAAGTCGGCTCCCGCATGGCGGCAGGCGAGGGTGGCAGCATCGTCAATGTCAGCAGCATCGGCGCCATCCGGCCGACGCCTGAAATCGTTTCTTATGCCGGCGCCAAGGCGGCGCTTAACGCGATGACGACCGCGCATTCGATGGAGTTTGCGCCAAAGGTGCGCGTCAATTGCATCATGCCCGGATCGTTTCGCACCGATGTCGCCAAACATTGGGCGCCCGACAAAGAGGCTTCGACGCCAGCCGTAATGAAGCGCTTCGGCGAACCCGACGAGATTGTCACCACCGTTTTGTATTTGTGCAGCGACTATAGCCATTTCACCACCGGAGCGATGATCCGGGTGGACGGCGGACGTCCATAATTTAGGAGCTTTCTTCGTGAGTTTTCAGCAAAGCGATCGATCCAAAGAGCTTGCCGGCAAAGTGCAAGCCTTCATGGATGAGTACATTTATCCGAACGAGAAGCTGTACGAGCATCAGCTGCACGAAGATCCGGCGCAGCCTTTTCGCGTGCCGCCGATCCTCGAGGAACTGAAAGCGAAGGCCAAAGCGCAAGGCCTCTGGAATCTGTTTTTACCGCATTCGGAAAACGGGGCCGGTCTCACCAATTACGAATACGCGCCGATCGCCGAAATCATGGGGCGCGCGCATTATGCCTCCGAGGTGTTCAATTGCTCCGCGCCGGATACAGGCAATATGGAGGTGTTGGATCGCTATGGCAGCGAAGCGCAAAAAGAGCGCTATTTGAAACCGCTTCTGGAAGGCAAGATCCGCTCTTCCTATTGCATGACCGAGCCGGCGGTCGCTTCTTCCGACGCGACGAATGTCGAAACGCGGATTGAACGTGATGGCGATTCCTATGTCATCAACGGGCGAAAATGGTGGATCACCAACGCCTATCATCCGAACAACGCCGTTTATATCGTGATGGGCAAAACCGACCCGAGCGCACCGCTGCACACACAGCAATCGCAAATTCTTGTCGATCCGGATACGCCTGGAATTAATCGCCTACGGCCGCTTACGGTGTTCGGCTATCACGACGAACCGAAGGGTCACGCCGAAATCATTTTCGAAAATGTTCGCGTGCCAGCCGAGAACATCATTCTCGGAGAGGGGCGCGGCTTTGAGATTTCGCAGGGCCGCCTTGGGCCTGGCCGCATCCATCAGTGCATGCGCATTGTCGGACAGTGCGAGCGTTTGCTGGAGCAGACCTGCAAGCGTTTGATCTCGCGCGTGGCGTTCGGCAAACCGCTGGCGGATCAATCGCTGTGGCAGGAGCGGATCGCCGAGGCGCGCACCAAGATCAATATGTGCCGTCTACTGACGCAACACGCCGCGTATCTTATGGACACCGTCGGCAACAAGCAGGCGCGCAGCGAGATCGCGCAGATCAAGGTCGCGGCGACGCAAATCGGTCAGGCGATCGCCGACATGGCGATTCAGGCGCATGGCGCCGCGGGACTTTGCGATGACGAGGGCTTGGGCTTTGCCTTCGCGCGGATGCGCATGATCCGCATCGGCGACGGTCCGGACGAAGTGCACAATCGCACCATCGCGCGCCTCGAACTCGACAAATATCGCCCAGCGCGCAATGCGCCCCGCGAGGCCTAGACAGTTTTAAAGGGAGAAGAGCAATGCAAGTGCCGGTGAAGGAAACGCCCTGGGAAGGCGCCTATCCCGATATTCCGAATTGGAGCGAAAATTTTTGCCTTGCGGGCTTTGATCCGAAATGTGGGGTAGGTTTCTGGTTTCACCTTGGCCGCTATCGGCGTGACTTGGATATGTGGCGCGAATTGGTTGTGGTGCGCTTCCCGGATGGGACGGCGGTGGGGCATCGCGCCATCGGCAATGCGCGTGCGGCCAAAGATGGCCCCGGCGGGCCATGCTATGCGATCCGCGTTTTGGAATCAGGCCGCAAGCTGAGCTACAGCTTTAGCGGCGGCGTCTTGCGTCAGAAGTCAGAAGACATGCTGAAGTCCCTGGTGCCGCAGGGACTGACGACTCCGATGACGTTCGAACTGGTCTTCGAATCCGATTCCGAGATTTGGGATTTGCATAAAGTCGGCACGCTGCAGGACTTTCTGCCGTCAGGACATATTGAACAGCCCGGCCGCCTGACCGGCTCCTTCAAGATTGGCAATGAAACCTATCCGTTCGACGCGCTGGTCAATCGTGATCACAGCCTCGGCCCACGGGACAACAAGGACCTGAAGAACCATCAATGGCATCAAGGCTATTTCGAAAACGGAATCGCTTTCATGCTGTTCGACGCCCAAACGCGCAGCGACGGCAAGACGGTGTTTTCTGAAGCGGTCGTCTATGAAGGCGACAAAATGTATGAGGCGGAGCTGGACTTTCCGTGGCGCTGCGACGCGCAGGCGAACGATAAGAAGCCGGTTGGTTTTTCGCTGACCTATGAAAAGGGAACGCTTCAGATCGAAACCGACGGGTTCAAGGGCGATTCCTATTTGTCGCTGGCGTCGCCGAACGACATGTATACCGGCGTCTATCCATCGAAGGACGGCGTGACCATGGTGCTGGCGGAGCAATCCGTCGCGCTGCGCCTGAACGGGTCTGTGAAGGGATACGGCGTATTCGAGCGCACCATTCCGGGGATCATCCGGGCGGAGCCCTGATTACAGAATAGGGATGGGGCGAAGCTGCTCTGTCCCTAACGTCCGCGTATGAGGAGGATTGCTTTGAGCCAATTGCAGGAAAAATTCTCCGGCACGGAAGAACCGCCGAGCCATTTGGCGTTGGATCAAGAGCGGCTCGAATCCTATTTGCGCGCCAATCTTGACGGCTATGAAGCGCCGCTGAGCGTGCGCAAATTCAAGGGCGGGCAATCCAACCCGACCTATCTCATCACAGCCGGTGACCGCAGCTTTGTGCTGCGCCGCAAGCCGCCCGGAAAATTGGTGCCGACTGCGCATGCGATCGATCGTGAATTCCGTGTAGTGGGCGCAGCGCACAAAGCCGGCTTTCCCGTGCCCAAGCCATATCTGTACTGCAAAGATGAAAGCATCATAGGCAGTGAGTTCTACATCGTGGAATACCTCGCCGGGCGGGTGTTCTGGGATCCGACTATGCCGGGCGTTTCGCCGGCGGACCGCGCCACGATCTATGACCAGGCCAACACATGGCTGGCGAAGATTCACGCGGCAGATCCCGTAGCGCTTGGGCTTGCCGATTTTGGCAAGGGCGAGGGCTATGCAGCGCGCAATCTCAAACGATGGTCTGATCAGTACCGCGCCGCCGAACTGGTTCCGATTCCGGATATGCACTGGCTGATGGAGGCATTGGCTGAGCGCGCGCCGAATGATGGACCGGTGCGCCTGCTGCATGGCGATTACGGTCTCTACAATCTGATCATTCATCCCGAAGAGCCGCGCGTCATTGCGATCTTGGATTGGGAGATGGCGACGCTGGGCGATCCCTATGTCGACTTCACCCACCATTTACGGCCGTGGTGGCTGCCGGAAGACCCGACCGGCGAGACGCCGACTTTGGCCGGACATGATTTAGCGGACTTGGGCGTGCCCACCATGCAGGCCTATTGGGACGCTTATCTGAAGCGCATGGGCCTCTCGGAACTTCCGCATCCGGAATTCTATTTATCCTACGCCCAGTTCCGCTACGCGGCGATGGTGCAAGGTATCCTGAAGCGGATCGCCGACGGCACCGCCGCCAATAAACGAACTACCCATACCCAGGAGCGGGTATTCCAGGCGGCGGCGAATGCGCGCAGGGCGCTGGAGCGGCGGTAAGCGGGCATGGACGGCGGCGGCATTCGGTTGTAATAGGTATGGCAGCACACCATCTCAGCGCGGTCCATTTAAACGCCGCGCGAGCGGAATGCAGGAGAGGAACGAGCGATGGCGGATACAAAGCCTTTAGAGCGCGAGTTGCAACGCGGATTTGGTAGCGACGAGCGGCCGGTCATCAAGGTTCTGTGGGAGCGCGACGCCACGGGCCAGAACAGCGCCATGCAGTCGACCGGCGATTACCAGCCCGACAACCGGTACGTCGATTTCAAGCGCTATTACGATAAGGACTATTTCAAGCAGGAGCTTGAGAATGTCTGGAAGAAGCAATGGCTGTTTGCCTGCTGCGAGGAAGACATTCCGAACGTCGGCGACCGGGTGCCGCTCGAAGTGGGCCCGCTGTCTTATTTCATCGTGCGCACCGGCCCGGACGAGTTCAAAGCCTATTACAATTCCTGCCTGCATCGCGGCACGAAACTGTGCGCCAAGAAAGAATCGTCGGCGTCGATCCGCTGCCCCTACCATGCCTGGGAATGGCACAATGA
>JBEVJO010000192.1:0-6078 GCA_040510175.1 Caulobacterales bacterium | reverse complement strand
GTCATGCTGAAAGCATCCAGCTCCGGCTCGACGCTTGATCGCTTGAACGATTACCAGATGGCGTTGGTCTAGGATTATGCCGGCCGCAACGCCGACGCGCGCGCAGCCTATGATCGCGCCTGGAAAAGCGGATTGCGCTTGGCGGTGGATGTGGACGCCTATGGGCGCCTGCTGGAGCGCAGCGGTGACCAAGCCGGCGCGATCGCGCTGTACGAAGAATTCATCTCCAATGTTGGCGAGAACCCAACCATCCAGGCGTCGCTCGCCCGAGCGCGGGCCAAATTACCGGCGCCGAAAATCGCCAACCCGGCGGAAGGCGCGGCGATCGCTATTTTCGGACCGGCCGCAGCGCTGACCGCGCAAACGGGCGGCGAACAAGCGGCCGCCTACCTGCAACTGGCGCTTTATCTTGATCCGACGCTGGACGCGGCGCGGACATTGTTGGCTGCGGGCAAAGCGGAAGCGGGCCGCACAGAAGATTCGATCGACGCGCTCCGTCAGGTGCATCCGGAATCGCCGTATTTTACGACGGCGCGCATCGAGATGATGTGGGCGCTGGCGCGCATGGATCGCAATGCCGAAGCAGTCTCCGCAGCCGAAGAGACCGTCGCGCTCGCGCCAAGCCTGCAGACCCGTCTCGCGCTCGCCGATCTGCACCGCTCGCTCGAAGACTGGCAGGATGCGGCCAGGCTCTATGACGCCGAAATCAAGGCCGGCCTGACAGGCGATTCCGAAGAACAAGCGCGCATTTATTTCTCACGCGGCACGGCTTTGGAGCGTCTCAATCGCTGGCCGGAGGCCGAAGCGGATTTGCAAAAGGCGCTGTCGCTGTCGCCCAATGATGCCGACGTGCTGAATTACCTCGGCTATTCGTGGATCGACCGTGGGCTGCAAATCGAAAAGGCGATGGGTCTGATCGAGAAGGCCGTCGCGCTGCAACCGGAATCCGGTTACATCGTGGATAGTTTGGGCTGGGCCCAATACCGTCTTGGCCGCTTCGATGAGGCGTCCGCCACACTCGAAGACGCGGTCGAACTGGCGCCGGGCGAGGCGACCATCAACGATCATTTGGGCGACGCCTATTGGCAAACCGGCCGAAAGATCGAGGCGCGCTATCAATGGACGCGGGCGCTGAGTTTGAAGCCGACCGATTCTGAAAAGACGGCGATCGAAGCAAAGATGAAAGCCGGTTTGCCGGACGCGCCGGTAAAGGCCGTCGCCAGTGAAACGGGCGCGAAGCCCATTACACGCTGACCAAAATGGCGGACCGCAAGCCGGTCTTTGAAGAATTCGCGTCAGCGACGATCAACCTCTATTTGAAAGTTGGCGGGCCGCGCGCTGATGGCATGCATCCGCTGGAATCCCTCGCGGTATTCGCCGATATCGGGGACCGAATTTGGATCAGCCCCGGCGCCGGCGTGTCTCTCGCGATAAGCGGCCCATACGCCCGAGGCCTGGATAGCGAACCGGACAACATCGTGTTACGCGCCGCGCGGTTGCTGGCGGAAGCGTTCGGCGTTCCAGCGGATCACGGCGCGGCGATCGTGCTGGAAAAAAATCTGCCGGTTGCGTCTGGCATTGGCGGCGGCTCCGCCGATGCGGCGGCGGCGCTGCGTGCCTTGGCGCGGCTTTGGAATATCCCGAAAAATTCCGACTTAACCGCAATCGCACGAACACTCGGTTCGGATGTTCCGGCATGTCTTGCCGGACGCCCGGTCCTGATGCGGGGCGCAGGTGAGATCATAGCGCCCGCTCTTGCGCCGCGTCTTGGCGTGTTGTTGGCCAATGACGGCGAGCCCGTGTCAACGCCCGCCGTATACCGCCGCTTTGACGCGCTCAGCCTAGGCGCAGATTTCGCCGAAGCGCCGCCGCCGGGTGGGAAAGATGCGGCCAACTTCATCGCTGGCTTGCGCGCCTTGCCGAATGATCTTGAGGCGGCTGCGTTCGATCTCTCACCCGGAGTTTCTAAGCTCAAAAGAAAAGTCGCTGCGTTGCCTGGCTGCGCGCTGGCGCGGATGTCGGGCTCCGGCGGTACGGTGTTTGGTTTGTTTGAAACTTTTGCGGCCGCGGCGGCCGCGCGGATTTTATTGGCGCGCGAAAACCCCGCACTTTGGGTTGCTGCCGGGTCGACCCAAAGTGCGGCGCAGACGTAAACGCTGCTCTGTTCCAGACGGGGAAACAGACTAGATTAGAAGCAAGATAAAATAGGGAGGACGTTCGATGTTGATTGTGCACCATCTGGGAATCTCGCAGTCCGAGCGGGTCGTTTGGCTTTGCGAAGAATTGGGCGTTCCCTACGAACTGAAGCTGTATACGCGCGATCCAGTTACCCGCCTGGCGCCGGCCGCCTATAAAGCGCTGCATCCCTTCGGCACCGCGCCGGTGATCACCGACGGCGATCTGGTGCTCGGCGAGTCCGGCGCCATCATTGAATATATCATCAACAAATATGGTGGCGGCCGGTTGGCGGTTGCGCCGGATAAGCCCAATTATTCTGACTATTTGTTCTGGTGGCATTTCACCAATGGCTCGATCACGCCGGCACAGATGATGGTCATGATGTCCAGCATGCTGGGAGAAGGCCACGCCTGGTCGGGCGTTTGGACGCAGCGCAACGACAACGCCTTCGCCATGTTGGAGACCCGGCTTGGCAAAACGCCGTATCTCGCCGGACCGGATCTGACGGCCGCCGACATCATGCTGGTCTATAACCTGACGACCATGCGACAGTTCGCGCCGCATGATCTTGCAGCCTTCCCTAATATCCGCGCCTATTTGAAACGGATTGGCGAACGGCCGGCTTATCAGCGCGCCATGGCGAAGGCGGAGCCGGGCCAGCCCTTGAACCTAAGCTAGAACCAGCAAACGTTGCCGCCGCTTGCGTGAGCGGACGGCGCATGGGAGAGGGCAAGCATGTCCATCCTTGTCGTCGCGTTATTGGTTTTGATCGCCGCGCTCGCTGCGGCTGCGTCCTGCAATCTTCTGATCCAGGCCGGTATCGCCGACGCGCCGGATTATCGACGCAAGGCACATAAAGCTGCGGTGCCGACGTCCGGTGGCTTGGGTGTTGCGATCGGCGCCAGTCTCGCGATCGCCGTCGCGATCTGGCTGGCGCGGCCCTATTGGTCGGAAGGCGCGGCGCCCGGCAGCGCCATGGGCGTCGCTGCGGCGTGGGTCTTTGGTTTCGCGGCGTTGGGCATTGGCCTGTTAGACGATCTCATGGATGTGAATGCCGGACCGAAATTCGGTTGGATCGCGCTTTTAAGTTTGCTGTTTGCGATGTTCGTGGTGCGCATCGACACACTCGCGCTGTGGCCCGGCATGACGCTCGCGTTTGGACCGGTGTTGGGTGTTCTGGGCACGGCTTTGTGGCTGTTTGTTATGGCCAATGGCGTGAATTTCATGGACGGCGCCAATGGCCTCGCCATGGGATCGATGGCGGTCGGGTTGCTGGCCTTGGCTGCCTATGCGTTTTGGGGCGGTGCGCCTGCGCCTGCGCTGGCGGCTTTGCTGCTCGCGGCGGCGCTGGTCGGCTTTTTGTACTGGAATTTTCCGAACGGCCGCTTGTTCGCCGGCGATGCGGGCTCGTTATTCGTCGGCTTCACGGCTGGCGCACTGGCGCTGGTTGCGATCAGAGAAGCGCATTTGCCGGTATTGCTGGCGCCGCTTTTGTTTTTGCCTTTGCTGGCGGACGTGCTGCTGACCATGGCGTGGCGCGTCAAGCACAAGCGCAACCTCCTTCAGGCGCATCGCGATCATTTGTATCAGGTAGCGATCCGCGCCGGCGCGACGCACAAGCGCATTGCGATCGCCTACTGGCTGGCGATGCTGCATTGTGCGCTGGCGGCGGGCGTGAGCCTTGCCTTCGGCGACGCCGGCGCCTTGGCGGCGTTCGTGGTCACCGTTCTTTTGGCGGTGTATTTGTCGTTTCACGGACGGCGCTTCGCCGCCGCGCATGGTCTGGACGCGCCTTAGGATTCGCCGTCTTCCAAATTGAACGCCACGCCGGACTCTCCGGCCAGGTCGAGAATGAATTGCCGCGCCACGCGACCGGAGCGCGCCCCGCGCGCCATTGACCATTCCAACGCGCGCCGCTCCAGCGCTTCGCCTTTCAACGGCAGTTTCAGTTCTTTCGCGTAAGCGTGGACGATGGCGAGGTAATCCGGCTGATCCTGTTTGTGGAACCCGAGCCACAAACCGAAGCGATCGGACAGAGCGATGCGCTCTTCCGCCGTTTCCGAGGCGCGCAAATCGTTTGGATTGTTTTCGTCGATCGAGCGCGCCAGCAAATGACGGCGATTGGAGGTGGCGTAGACGAGGAGATTGTTGGGGCGCGCGCCAGCGCCGCCGTCCAAAGCCGGCTTCAACATCTTCGCTAAGCCCTCGTCGGCTTCGAACGATAAATCGTCCAACAGCAAGATGACGCGATGCGGTTGTTCGCCAACCGCCTGCACGACGGATGGGGTGTCCGCCAAAGCGTCGCGCGGCAGACTCAGAAGCTTCAATTCAGGGGTCGTTTGAGCGACCGCCGCATGCGCCGCCCGGATCAGTGCGCTTTTGCCGGTCCCGCGAGCGCCCCAGAGAAGGGCGTCATTGGCGGGCAAGCCGGCCGCGAAGCGGCGCGTGTTCTCGACGAGAGTCGCCTTTTGATCATCGACGCCAAGCATCAGCGACAGCGGCAGCGCTGCGCGTGGCACCGGGGCCGCGTCGCGCGTCGCCGAGCGCCACACAAAAGCGCTGCCGCCGGCAAGGTCCAGGTGCGGATTGGGGTCGGGCGTCAGGCGCTCGAGAGCGTCCGCGATTCGGGCAAGGCGATCGAGCAAAGCGTCATTCGAGGCGTCGGTCATGCTAAAATCCAAGGTCACATCGAGGTATGCAAAGATCGAAAAAGTTTGTCTTTTCACCGCTTCAGGCCGTGACGCATCGTGCCGCAGGCGCAAAACCCGGCGGCGGTTGCATCGCGGCCTTCCGAAGCTATAGTCCGCCGTCCTTTTGAGCACATACCGGGCAGATTGGGGAGCGCGTGCTTCTACATTCGCCCGCGGGGAGCCTTTATGTTCGTATCCAATGCTTATGCGCAGGCCGCCGGCGCCGCGCCCGCCGCCGATCCAACGACCGCGATGATCCTGAATCTCGCGCCTTTCATTCTGATTTTCGTGATCATGTGGTTCCTGGTGATCCGGCCGCAGCAGCGGCGCGTGAAGGAGCATCAAGCCCTGATCGCCGCCATCAAGCGCGGCGACACGGTGGAGACTGCCGGCGGCATCATCGGCAAAGTCGATCGTGTCGCCGACGATGAATTGCGCGTAGAAATCGCGCCGGGCGTTTTGGTGCGGGTGGTGCGGGGCACTGTTACGGGCGTCCGGGTGAAGGGCGAACCGGCCCCGGCAAACGACTCCCAAACCTAGGGCGTAAATTTCATGCTCCGCGTTTCGCGCTGGCGGGTGTTGCTCGTCGTGGTCGTTACGGCCATCGGCGTTTGGCTGTCCTTGCCGAACTTTTTCCCGGAAGCGCAACGCGCGAGCCTGCCTGGGTTCGTGCCGAAAAATGGGGTCAGCCTCGGCCTCGATCTGCGCGGCGGCTCGCACCTCCTCATGGAGGTAGACATGAAGTCGCTTCAGAAGGAGCGACTGGAAGCCGTCGCAGATGATGTCCGGACGGCGCTGCGTGAAAAACCCACAATCGGCTATAGCGGCCTAGGCGCTCAAGGCTCGATCGTTCGGGTGAAGGTGGACCCCGCCAATATCGCGGAAGCGACCAAACGTCTGAGCAAATCTGTCGTGCGGCCTGTCAATGCGGGCCCCAACGCCGCTGGCGGCGCCGGCGCGATGAATTACGCAATGGCCTCCGACCCTTCTGGAATCATCAGTCTGCAAATGACCAAGGAGATGCTGGCGGCCGAGCAATTGCGGGCTGTGCAGCAATCCATCGAGGTGGTCCGCAAACGCATCGACGCTCTGGGCACCAAGGAAACCAGCGTCCAGCGTCAGGGCGAAGGCCGCATCATCGTGCAAGTGCCGGGCGAGGGCGATCCTGAGCGGATCAAGGCTCTGATTGGTCAAACCGCGAAACTAACCT
>JBEVJO010000191.1:0-8279 GCA_040510175.1 Caulobacterales bacterium | reverse complement strand
CGTTCGATCAACGCCGCGAAGGCAATGTGTTGTTCCAGCCGTGACAGGTTCGCGCCTGGGCAATGGTGGTCGGCCTGACTGAAGGCCATATGCCGAATGGCGTTGGGACGATCAAGATCGAGGCGTTCGGAATCCTTGAACACCGCTTCATCGCGATTGGCCGCCGCGAATCGGAGGTGCACGGTGGCGCCCTTGGGCACGAAGACGCCGCGGATTTCAGTGTCCCGCGTGGCGGTGCGATAGAGGCCTTGGGTTGGGGATTCGAGGCGTAGCACTTCCTCGACGAAAGTGCGGACTTTCGCTTTGTCCGTTTTCAACCGCTCATAAATGGCGGGCTCGCGCAACATGAGCCACATGCCCGAGGCCAGTGAAAAAGCCGTGGTCTCATTGCCGCCAATATAGAGGTGATCGATGATCGACACGAGTTCGCCGTCGCTCAATTCCCGGCCATCGACTTCCGACTGCACCAGACGGGTGATCATGTCGTCGCGCGGCGCCTTGCGCCGCTCGTCAATATGTCCCTTCAGATATTGCTGAAATTCCACGCCCTGCTCCGCGACCCAGATTTCCTGCTCCAGCGACAAGCCGCGCGCGAAGGGCGCCGCCCAGGCCGCCGACCAGACCTTCAATTGGGGAATGTCCGAAACGGGCAAACCCAGCAGCACCGTGATGACGGTCGTCGGCAATGGATTGGCGAAGGCGCCGACGAATTCGATTTCGCCTTCGCCTGCAAAGCCATCGATGAGTTCATTGGTCAGGGCTGTGATAACCGGCCGCGCCTTTTCAAGGAACGCAGGTTGAAAAAACGGATCGACCAATTGGCGATATTTTTTGTGATTTGGCGGATCCAACGCCAGAGGAAAGGTCTTGGGCCAGCCTTTTTCGGCATAAATGGCGCGCGCTTCGGGATGGAGCAGAAGCGGCTCGCCGCCATGCTTCTCGGCTTCGTTTGAAAACGTATCGTTGTCCCGAACGACCGCGGCGATGTCGTCATAGCGCGTCAGCACGAACATGTTCAGGTCCGGCACTTTGTAAACCGGCGCTTGGTCCTGCAATTCGCGGTACGTCCGGTACCACGTCTTGTTAGCGTCGGGGCCGAACAAATCGGGTGCGAAGAGCGTCATGGCGGTCCTTGAAAAACGGGGCGAATATGAAGTTTGCGCTTGCCAAGCAGCAGTGCTGCATGAAAATATAATTCAGCGCCGTTCGGCAGTCAAACAAGAACGGCATACAGGGAGGTGTAATGGCGACAATATTGGCGCACATTAAAATAAAACCTGGCTTTGAACCGGACTTTGAGAAGACGGCCAGAGCTATGTTCGCCGCTTCCCACCGTAATGAGCCAGCATTGAAGCGATACGAATATTGGCGGTCTCAAAAACCCGGCGAATATTACTGCCTATTGGCGTTTGACGACTTTGTTGGGTTTTTGGAACACCAGGGCAGTCCGCACCACGAGGCCGCCGCCGCGCCGCTCATGAACGCCATCGCCGACTTGCAATTGGAATGGCTGGACCCGGTCCAAGGCGCATCGCCCTTGCCGCCGACCAACACGCAAAACCTGCCGGCGAACGCGAGCGAGTTGGTCCGGCGCTATGCGGAAATGTTCCCCGTCGTGATGGCGAATTGGTGGCTGCCGTTGCGCGGATAGAGGCATATAATCCGTAGACAAACAATATCTACATTCCGGATGCGAGTAGTGACGACATGGGACGAGTTGCAGGTAAAGTCGCTCTAGTGACCGGAGGCGCGCGCGGTCAGGGCGCGGCGCACGCGCGGCTGCTGGCCAAGGAAGGCGCCCTGGTCGTGGTGAGCGACATAAAAGATGCTGAGGGCGCGGCCTTGGCGGCGGAGCTGGGAAGCGGCGCTTCCTACATAACGCTAGACGTCAGTTCGGATGAATCGTGGACAAATGCGATGGCGGAGATTCGCGCCCGCCATGGCCGCCTGGATGTACTCGTCAACAACGCTGGCATTGCCGTCATGGCGTTGGCCGCGGACACCGATGCGGCGCTGTTCGAGCGCACCTTTCGCATCAATCAATTGGGCGCCTTTCTCGGCGTCAAGCATGCCGCGGAACTCATGAAGGCGGGCGGCGGCGGCTCGATCATCAATATTTCGTCCATCGCTGGAATCAGAGCCAACCCGCAATTCTTCGCTTATACCTGCACCAAATGGGCGGTGCGCGGCTTGAGCAAGGCGGCGGCGCTAGAGCTTGCGCCCACGCACATCCGCGTCAACACGATCTTTCCTGGCATTATTGATACGCCGATGCTGACCGAAGCGGTGCCGGGCCTCAATGTGGCGGAGTTCGCGCAAACGCAAACGCCGCTGGGCCGCGTCGGCAAGCCGGAAGACGTCGCCTCGGCGATCCTCTTTTTGGCGTCCGAAGAAAGCAGTTTCATTACCGGCGCGGAACTCGCCGTCGATGGCGGCGTGACCGCGTAAGCGGATCGCGCGCCCGCCCCGTCGTCGCCAGTTCATCGCGTAAGACGATACCTTAAGGAGACAAGATCATGGGCAGTCTGAACAATAAGTGCGCGGTGGTCCTGGGCGCGGCGGGCGCGGGGAATATGGGCCAGACGATCGCGCGCCGCTTCGCGCAAGAAGGCGCAAAGGTCTTGGTGACCGGACGCAAACAGGACGAATTGCAACGCTTCGCCGACGAAATCGGTGGCCAATGCGCTTTGTGCGACGTCACCAAGCGCGACGACGTGTTCGCCCTCGCCGCGCAGGCGAAGGCCAAGCTGGGTAAGGTGGATATTGGAGTGAACGCGACGGGCTGGGGCCTGTTGAAGCCGTTTCTAGAGACCACCGAAGAAGAATTGCAGCAGATGACGGCCCTGCAATTCATCGGTCCGTTCTACTTTCTGCAGGCAATGATTGGCGTGATGGGGCAAGGCGGATCGCTGATTCAAATTAGCTCGGCCACCGCCACCATCATGCTCAACGACCACGCGGCCTATATGGGCACCAAGGCCGGCACGGATCACGTCGTGCGCTGCGCGGCGAACGAATTTGGCGCGCGCGGCATTCGCGTGAACTCCATCTCGCCTGGTCTGACCGAAACCCCCATGACCGCCGCCGCCACCGCAACGCCCGGCGTGCGCGACGCCTTCCTCCCCTCTTATCCGCTCGGCCGCATTGGCACATCTGAAGATATCGCCGCCGCAGCAGCATGGCTCGCCGGCGATGAGTGTTTCATGACGGGCCAGAATTTGCAGGTGAATGGCGGACTCACGCTGCGCCGCAACCCGACGAACCAGGAGATCACGGCGTCGGTGATGGCGGCGATGGGCGCGCTTTCGGTTCCAGCTTCATAGGGTGCGCGCGATCAGCATCTTCATGATTTCGTTCGCGCCACCATAGATTCTCTTGACTCGAACATCCTTGTACATCTGCGCGATGGGATACTCGTTCATATAGCCGTAGCCGCCAAACAGCTGTTGGCAGGTATCGACGATCTTTTGGGCGAGGTCCGACACCCAGTATTTCGCCATGCTCGCGGTGGCGGCGTCCAGCGTTCCCGCGCAACAGCGTCGGATGCATTCGTCAGTGAAGACCCGCGCAATCGTCGCCTCGGTCTTGCATTCCGCGAGTTTGAATTGCGTGTTTTGAAAATCCAGCAGCCGCTTCCCGAAGGCATGGCGCTCCTTGACATAGTCAAGCGTCACTAAGAGCGCATACTCAATCAGCGCGTCGCTCTCCAACGCGATCATCAGGCGCTCCTTGGGGAGTTCTTGCATGAGCTGATAAAAGCCCTGGCCTGGATTCATTCCGATCAGATTCTCCTTCGGCACGCGCACCTCGTCGAAAAAAAGCTCGGAAGTATCGCCCATCTCCAGGCCGATCTTGTCCAGGTTTCGGCCCCGTTGGAATCCGGCGGCGCCCTTGGTTTCAACGACAATCAGCGAAACCCCGCGACTGCCGGCGGATGGATCGGTCTTGACGACGACAATGATAAGGTCCGCGAGTTGGCCGTTCGAGATGAAGGTTTTTTGGCCGCTAATGACGTATTCGTCGCCATCGGCGCGCGCCGTCGTGCGAATGCCTTGAAGGTCCGACCCGGCGCCTGGCTCGGTCATGGCGATCGCCGCGATGAGTTCGCCGGAAACCATGCGCGGTAGCCAGCGCCGCTTTTGTTCAGCGGTCCCGTGATTTGCAATATAAGGCGCGCAAATAGTGTTATGTAATGGTATGGACCATCCCTCGGCGCCGATCAGTCCGAGCCGCCGTATGAGAACGGCTTCATGCCGGAAGTCGCCGCCGGCGCCGCCGAATTCCTCCGCGATGGAGACGCCAAGCAGGCCGGCTTGCGCCGCTTCCGCCCATGCGGCGCGCTCGACAATGCCGTCCGCGCGCCATTTGGCCAGCCGCTCTGGCGGCATTTTCTGGGCAAGAAAACGCTCGACCGAGCGATCCAACATTTCCAGTTCTTCGTCCATCCATGGACTCGGGACGGCTCCAATCGGGCTCATGGATTTATCCTATCGTGGGGCCATGCGGATGCCGCCATCGAGACGGACATCCTCGGCATTGAAATAGCTATTCTCAATCAAACAGAGCGCCAGCAACGCGTATACGTCGGCGCGCCCGACCCCCTTTGGAAACGCCACACTCGCCGACAGCGCCTGCACGATCTTTTCGCCGGCCGCCAGCATCAAGGGCGTCGAAAAAATGCCCGGTAGGATCGTGTTCACGCGAATGCCTTCGCTCATCAGGTCACGGGCGATCGGCAACGTCATGCCGACAATGCCGCCCTTTGACGCCGAATAGGCGGCTTGCCCCATCTGACCGTCTTCGGCGGCGACGCTCGCGGTATTGATGATCACCCCTCTTTCGCCGTCGTCCAGCGGGATGAGCGTCATGGCGCCCGCCGCGAATTTTGCAATGCACCGGAAGGTTCCCATCAGATTGACTTGCAGCACCATGTTGAAGTCATCGAGCGGGAAATGCCGAATTTCGCCGGTTTCCTTGGCGCGGCTGGCGGTTTTGGCGACCACGCTGGCGCCGGCGCAATTGACCAGAACGCGCGCCGGACCATGCGCGGCGGCCGCTTTCGCGAACCCAGCCTCCACGCTTTCGTCGCTGGTGACGTTGACCTTGCAGAATATGCCGTTGACCTCTGCCGCTACGGCTTCGCCCCTTTCGGCATTGAGGTCAAAAATAGCTGCCTTGACGCCCTTGGACGCCAGCGCCCGGACCGTGGCCTCGCCCAGGCCGGAAGCGCCGCCGGTGACAATCGCCGCGATCGATGAATCAAGTTTCATGTCTATGTCCCCACCCGTTACAGCGCTTCAACGATGGTGACATTGGCGATGCCGCCGCCTTCGCACATGGTTTGCAAGCCATAGCGCAGGCCGCGCGCTTTCAGGGCATGGATCAGCGTCGCCATGAGTTTCGTACCGGAAGCGCCCAGCGGATGGCCTAAGGCGATGGCGCCGCCATTGACGTTGAGTTTCTCAGGATCGGCGTCGATCTCCTTCAGCCATGCCATTGGCACTGGGGCAAAGGCTTCGTTGACCTCGTAAAGGTCGATGTCAGCGATGCGCATACCCGCGCGCTGCAAGGCGCGCCGCGTCGCCCCAATGGGCTCATCCAGCATAATCACCGGATCGCCGCCCGTGACAGTCAGATTATGAATCCGCGCGATAGGCGTAAGGTTATGCGTCTTCAGCGCCGCCGCGCTGACGACCAGCACGCCGGACGCGCCGTCACACATCTGGCTGGCGTTCGCGGCGCTGATCTTGCCGCCGTCCTGGAGCAATTTCACCGCGCCGATGGATTCCAGCGTCGCGTCAGGCCGGACGCCTTCATCCGCGCGGTGCAGCGTCGCGCCTTGCGCGGTCTCCACCGCGAGCGGCACGATCTCCCGATCGAAGGCGCCCGCGCGTTGGGCCGCCGCCGCGCGTTGGTGGCTTTTGAGCGCAAAGGCGTCGAGCTGCTCGCGGCTGAAACCATATTTCTCCGCCATCATTTCGGCGCCGGTAAACTGGCTGAACTCTTCGACGCCAAAGCGCGTTTTGATTCGTTGGCTGATCGGTCCCATTCCAACACCGGCCTTGGCGGCGAGCACTGTCGGCGCCCCCATGGGCACGCGCGTCATGCTTTCGACGCCCGCGGCGATCACCACGTCCTGGGTTCCTGACATGACGGCTTGCGCCGCGAAGTGCAGCGCCTGTTGCGACGAGCCGCATTGCCGATCAATCGACACCGCAGGGACGCTGTCGGGCAGTTTCGACGCCAGTACGGCATTGCGCCCGATATGGAATGATTGCTCGCCGACCTGACTGACGCAGCCCACGAGCACGTCGTCCACGGCCACGGGATCAATGCCTGTGCGATCAACGAGCGCGTTCAGCACTTCGCCGGTCATATCGGCGGGGTGCCAATCCTTGAGGGCTCCATTGCGCCGCCCTCCGGCGGTGCGTTGCGCGGCGACGATGTAAGCTTCGGTCAAGTCAGGCTCCTTGCAATCAGACCCGAAATCAGATTTCGGATCAGGAAAGTCTCGATTGTGCGCAAGGAACCGCCGAATGTAGCCTGTCGATTTTGCCAAGGCTGCTTGGCCAAGCTGGGGCGTTTAGCGGTCCGGGAGGGGAACGAGGGCGCCGATTCGCGCCGCGCGTTGGTCCCATGGCACGGCGTCGAACAGAGTCGCCATGCGTCTTTCGGCGTCGCCAACAAATACATGCAGATGCCGATTGGTGATGGCGTCAAGTACGCATTGCGCCACCTGTTCGGGCGTCACGTTCACGCCAACACGGTCGATCGACGCGGCCTTGTGCGCGGCGTCGCGCAGCATGGGCGTATCGACAAACGACACCATGATGTCGCACACCCAAATGTCGTGGGGGGCTAGTTCCACATGCAGCGCTTCGGTGAGCGCGCGGACGGCGAACTTGCTGGCGGAATAAACCGCCTGCTGGGGCACGCCAAAAATCGCCGCCGCCGAACTCATCGTGATGATCGTTGACGCGGGCGTCGCCTTGAGCGCTGGCGAGGCGGCCATGATCCCATTGATCACACCCTTGACGTTGACGTCGATAATCGCGTGCAGCCGTTCGATCGGCGCGTCCTCAAACAGGCGCATGTCGAGCAGGCCCGCAGAGTTGAATAGCGCATCGAGCCTGCCGCCGGTCGCGGCCGTGAAAGCGTCAATCGCGGCGCGCAGCGCGGCGGCGTCCGTGACATCGACTGGGAGCGCCATCGCCCCGGCGCCGATGTCCGACGCCAGAGCATCGAGCGCTTGGCCATCAAGATCGGCGAGCCCGACGCGCCAATTCTGGCGCGCAAAGAGCTGGGCCGTCGCCTTGCCGATGCCCGACGCCGCGCCGGTGATGAAGATTGCGCGTACATTCACAAGGCTTGCTCCACTGGGCGGCCATCGGAAATGATCCGCCGCTCCTCCACGAAAAAGATGGGGGAGCGTGGCAAATCGATGAAGCGGCGCTCGTCGTCGAGGAGTTCCCTGCCGGCGCCGCGCGCCGCGTCTGGATCGCGGGCGTTGGTCAGCGCATCGAGGCTTTCCCACCAGAGTTCGGCGATGCCGTCAAAAGCAAGACCGGACGAACCGCGTGATTGCGCCAGGGCGCTGGCCAACTGCTCATCGGAACCATGGTTCTGGATGTAACGGACTATGCCCAGCACCTGTGCATGCCGGGCGACTAGCGGCGCATGGCGATCATGCCAATAGGACTGAAATGCCTCTCGGGTCAGATGCGGCTGCCGATGCAGGCAGAAAGCGAGTTTTATCACGGCGTGGTTTTCCCCCGTTCAATCGCTGAAATCGTCTAGTTCAATCGCAATCCGGCGGAACATGGCATTATTGCTAGTGCAGCCATCCCTGCTCCGCAGTGCGGTCATCTGTCCGGCCTGTTTGCACGGCTTTGATCACCGCTGGCCCTGATGAAGTCAGCTGATTGGGTTCCACACAGTTTATCGAGCTTTGTGCTCCGATAGCCCTCGGGGTGTTCCAATCGCGGCTGCATTCAGATCATCATCAATCCTTAGTCACCCTCACAATCTGGAGTGGCCGACGCTGCTGTAGTTTTCTAAGCGAGCGACGGGGCTTGAAAGATGCCGCCGCGCGCTGAGATCGCCCAGACGATCCGCGCGGACTTGTTCGCCATGGCGACGGTTACAACGCGTGAGCGCCTCTGCGCACGCGGCTTCGACAGCGACGATTCCATCGCTCAGCACGGCGGCGAGGATGAACCGCTCAGAGATCATCTGGGAGGATCACGAGCGCGCCCAGTTTTTGGGCGCGGACACGACGT
>JBEVJO010000190.1:0-8379 GCA_040510175.1 Caulobacterales bacterium | reverse complement strand
TTCGCTGAAAGACTTCCTGGATGCTGTGTTCCGTTGGCGCATCTACAATTTTTTCTGCGCAGCTCACCAGGAACAGGTTCTCATTCCAGCGCGGATTCCAGAAAACCCGCCCCAGCATCGCGGCGAAGGAGAGATTGGCCGGACGCGGACGAAATTCGCGCCAGTTTGGTGATTGATCCTCGGGCGTCAGCAGCAACGCGTATTCAATGCGCGGTGAGGGACCGATCGAATCAAAGAAGTTCCAAGACGGCAGAAGCGCGGGCAGGAGCAGCTTTAGACTTTTCAACATGGCGTCCAATTCCGCCGGCGCGCGAATCGCCAGCCACATCGTAATATACAGGGAGCAGCGTCATGGGATTGCGGGACGCCAGATGGCGTAAGCGCTGGAACCAGCCTGACAAAACTGCGTTGGCTCCTTACATGCCTCGCCATCAAAGCGTGCGCTGCGACAAAAAAGGTTAACGCTCGCGCAATTGAGATTAACCCAGCGTTTACTATTCCGGACGAAACGTTACCGGGACGAGAGGCGAATCCATTTCGCTGCATTGGAGTGCGACAATGTCTCTGGCTGAGATGTTTCCGAAATTGGCGCTGGAAGGCGCTCGTATTGCGCGTAAGCCAAAGCTAGCCCCGCTGGCGACCAAACTGGCGCAGTCGCTGAGCGACGATGAAGGTCCGCTGGGCATCGTCAGCGTTCTTGCCCGCCGCTCTTGGTCGAGCCTGGTTTCTGAGCGCCGCTCCGAAGTGCCGCGATCGCTGAAGGGGAGCATGCTCGCCGAGTATGAGTTTTCGTATGGCCGCCGCATCGAATTGTTTATGGACACCGACGGCGCCTATCGCTGGCGCGACATTGCGAAAACCGGCGCCATCAGCGCCGAATCGCGTGGCGGCATTCCGCGTCTGGGCGATTGCCTGTTCGACGTCCTGGGCCAGCTACAGAAGGCGTAACGCTAAACGCCGCGCGCGAGGCGCAGAAATTCCTCGCGCGTACGTGGGTCGTCCCGCACGATTCCCAGCAAATGCGATGTGCTTAAGTGGGCGCCCGGCGAATTGACGCCGCGCAACGTCATACACGAATGCTCGGCTTCGATCACGACGCCCACGCCGCGCGGATTCAGAATTTCCTGAATCGCCTTGGCGATATCGGCGGTCATCTTCTCCTGGATCTGCAGGCGGCGGCCAAAACCCTGGACGACGCGCGCTAGCTTTGAGATGCCGACTACGCGATCGCTCGGCAGATAGCCGACATGGGCGCGGCCCGTCACCGGCAGCATGTGGTGTTCGCAAAAGCTCACGACGCGAATGTCGCGCAACACGACAAGTTCATCGTAGCCGCCAACTTCCTCGAAGGTGCGCTCCAGATATCCGCGCGGATCGCTGTCATAGCCCTGGAACAGTTCGCGATAGGAGCGTGCGACGCGCGCCGGCGTTTCCAAAAGGCCTTCGCGGTCTGGATCGTCCCCGGCCCATTCAATCAGAACACGGACGGCGGCTTCGGCCTGGGCTTGGGTGGGTTTTGCCATTCTGTCTCCTGGGGGCGGATGGTCTCGTCGGATCTAACCATTCTGGCCAAGGAACTATTCTTGTCCAGGCTGCGTTCCCTCCTCAGATGATTTGCCCCGTTTCCACGGGTTTGCCTGTTTTGGGTTAAGGAGAGCATTATGAAGCTCATATTGAGCAGTGCAGTGGCGCTGGCCATGCTCGGCGCGCCGATGGCGTTTCCAGTTGCGGCTTCCGCCCATGATCACGACAACAATGGGCGTGGCAGGGGCCATGAGAAGCATGAAGGCCGCGGCCACGATAAGCACCATGATTGGCGCAAGGGCGATCGTTTGCCGGCGTCTTATCGCGACCGCTATGAGGTCGTTGACTACCGCGCACGTGGCTTCAAGGAGCCGCCGCATGGGTATCATTATGTGCGCGACGACAGCGGAAAATATCTCCTGGTCGGCATCGCCACGGGCGTAATTCTAGGCGTCATTCTGGCGAACAATTAAGCGCAAAACGAAGTTGTGAAGTCTGTGGCAAAAGGCCGGTTGAAAAACCGGCCTTTTTTTCATGCACGCCGGGAATCTGGGCCCAACGCACGGGAAATGAACCGAAAACAACACCGCATGCGGATCGAAAATCGCGACGGGTCGAAGTCTCCGACACGTTTGTAGGGATGTGATCGCCGCAAACAGCGCGATCGGCGAATTTGAAGGAGACTTACGATGAAAAAGATTATCACGAGCGCGTTGGCGGCGACCATGATGTTGGGCTCCATGGCGGTTGCGCCGGGCATCGCCAACGCCCGCCCAAACAATAACGATCACCGTTATGAGCGCAGTGACAGCGATTGGAAGCAAGACAAAAAGGATTGGAAGCGCGACGCCCGTTACGACAATCACCGCTGGCGCAAGGGCGAACGTCTCCCGTCTTATTACCGGACGCATTATCGCGCCGTCGATTATCGCGCGCACCACTTCAAGGCCCCGCCGCGCGGCTATCATTATGTCCGCGATGACCGGGGTGACTATCTCCTGGTCGGCATTGCGACCGGCGCCATTCTCGGCGTGATCCTGGCGAACAACTAGTTTTCGCTTTTCGCGAGACGGAGAAGCCGGCCAGAAAGGGCCGGTTTTTCTTCGCCTGAATCGTAGGGGCTATCGTCCTCGGACTGACGAAATTGCATGAACCGAGGATGACTAAATCAGCGCTTGCATGAACCGAAAACAACAATCGCCGGACGCGACGGTTTGGTGGGGACGCGCCGTTTAATCTGATGTGACCGAGGCCGCGATGATCGCGCACCAAGGTCAACACATTAAGGAGAAGCCCTATGAAGCGCACTTTCAAGCGTACCGTAATAGGCGCCGCTGCGGCGCTCATGCTGGTCGCCCCAATCGCCGCGATGCCGTCTTATGCGAGCGCGGCGCCCGCCATCCAACAAAACGTTCAGCACGATCGCTGGGACCGCAACGGCCGTAATGACCGCGACGACCGCCGTGGCGAGAATTACGGCCGAAATGATCGCGATGACCGCCGCGGCGATAATTACCGGAACAACGATCGCCACAACGATCGTGGCTGGAACAACGCCCGCTACGACCGCTACGATCGTTACGACCGCCGCGACCATCGCGAATGGCGCAGGGGCGATCGTCTGCCCGTTTCCTACCGCTCGCATTATCGCGAAGTGAGCTATCGCGACCATGGCTGGAGAGCTCCGCCGCGCGGCTACCATTATGTCCGCGACGACCGGGGCGAAACGCTTTTGGTCGGTATTGCAACCGGCGCGATCCTGGGCGTGATCTTGTCCGGGAACTAGGCTACGCAGCCTCTAAACCAGGGAAACCGGCCGCAAGGCCGGTTTTTCTGTATGGATTTGACTTCTGCGGGCTCCTGAGTATGGTCCGCCGCTTCGCAGCCAGCCGGGCCCCAGTTAATGGATGGGCCGGCAGGGGCGATTTCCATGGAAGACGGCAAACCGGCCATTTTCATCGCAGCGCCCAGTGGCGTCGCCCGGTCCGTCATAGGTGAGACCAATGACCAAGCGCCTAAGCGCCAAGTATAAGACTGACCGCCGTTTTGGCGAGAATATCTGGGGCCGTCCGAAAAGCCCCGTCAATAAGCGCCAATATGGCCCCGGCCAGCATGGCCAGCGCCGCAAGGGCAAGGTGTCGGATTTCGGCGCCCAGCTCGTCGCCAAGCAGAAGCTCCGCTTCTATTACGGCAACATCACGGAGCGCCAATTCCGCAAGATTTACGAAGAAGCCGCGCGTCTGCGGGGCAACTCGTCCGAAAACCTGATCGGCCTGTTGGAAAGCCGTCTGGACGCGATCGTCTATCGCGCCAAGTTCGTGCCGACCGTGTTCGCCGCCCGTCAGCTGGTGAACCATGGCCACGTCAAGGTGAACGGCCGCCGCGTCACCATTCCATCCTATGTCTGCAAGCCAGGCGATCAGCTGGAACTGGGCGCGACCGCCAAGAGCATGGCGTTGGTTCTGGAAGCCGTGGACAGCGCCGAACGCGACGTGCCGGATTATCTGGAAACGGATAGCAAGGCGATGACCGCGAAATATGTCCGCGTGCCGGGCTTGGCCGAAGTGCCATATGCCGTGCGCATGGAGCCGAACCTGGTCGTCGAATATTACGCCAGCTAAGACCGGCTCAATTTGAATTCGCGAAAAGGGCGGCTCTCGGGCCGCCCTTTTTGTTCGCAAAGCACTTCAATAGCGATACATGGCGACCATGACGGATGCCGAGCTCTTGTCTGGCGTTTATGGCGCGCCGCCCGCGCAACTCGCGGCTGTTCCAAAAGGCGCGCGTCAATTGTCGCCGCTCTACCCCAGCGCAAGCGCTCTCGGCGCCGCGAACCCTGGCTCGTATTCCAGCATCGCGATGCTGGCGCCGTCCGGCACGCTGGAGCGGCGCTACGCGATGGCGGCGGCGTTGAACGCCCTAGCGCCACACGCTGTGCTCACTGTGCTTGCGCCCAAGGACAAAGGCGGGGCACGTCTGGCCAAGGAATTGGCTGTCTTTGGCTGCGCCGTCGACGAAACCAGTAAGAGCCATCACCGCATCTGCGTGGTCCGGCGCCCGGAGACGCTGATTGGTCTGGAGGAGGCCCTCCGTGAAGGCGCGCCGCGATTTGTCGATTCGATTGGCCTTTGGTCGCAGCCGGGCATCTTCAGCTGGGATCGAGTTGATCCCGGCAGCCTGTTGCTCTGTGAGCGTCTCCCGCAATTGCAGGGCAACGGCGCCGACCTCGGCTGCGGCGTCGGCTATCTCTCGCGGCACGTCCTGCAATCCCAGGACGTCACGCGGATCGACCTCGTTGACATAGACCGACGTGCGATCGACGCGGCGCGGCGGAATGTGACGGATGGGCGCGCGCATCTGCACTGGGCGGATGCGTCGGGCGGCGCCCCGAAGCTGTCGAACCTTGATTTCGTCGTGATGAATCCGCCTTTTCACAATGCAGGGACCGAAGACAAAGGCCTGGGCCAAGCCTTCATCCGGCGCGCCGCGCAGATTTTGCGCCCCGGCGGCGTGTGCTGGCTCGTCGCCAACCGGCATCTGCCGTACGAAGCCGCGCTGAACGCTGCGTTCAAATCCGTGCGTCTCGATCATGAAGGGGACGGCTTCAAGATCTATGAGGCCAAGGCATGAGCAAAGCGCCAACCATGCGCATCGACCGCTTGCTCGCGAACATGGGGTATGGCTCGCGCCGCGATATCGAGCGCATGGCGAATAATGACCGCGTGGTCTTGGATGGCCGCCCCGTGGATGACGTCAGCGCGCGCATTGTGGTCACGCGTGATTTGCCCGCGCGCATGGTCATTGACGGCAAGCCGCTCGATCCGCCGCCGGGGCTGATCATCGCGCTGCATAAACCGCTGGGCGTCACTTGTTCGCACAAGGATGACGGGCCGCTGGTCTATGATCTGTTGCCGCTGCGCTGGCGCGCGCGCGATCCGGTGATCTCCACCGTGGGCCGGCTGGATAAGGAAACCTCGGGCCTTTTGCTTATGACGGATGACGGCGCGCTGCTGCATCGAATCATTGCGCCGCGAAGCCATGTGTCCAAACGCTATCGCGTTGATCTCGCCAGGCCGCTGAAAGGCGACGAAGCCGCGGTCTTCGGCGCGGGCGGTTTGATGCTGGAAAGCGACGACAAGCCATTGTTGCCCGCCGAATTCGAACCCTCGTCGGAACGCTGCGGATTTTTGACCTTGCACGAAGGCCGCTACCACCAAGTGCGACGCATGTTCGCCGCCATCGGAAATCATGTTGAAGCTTTGCACCGCGACCAGATCGGCGGTTTAGATTTGCCGGACGATCTGGCCGCCGGAGCATGGCGCCTGCTGGGTGAGGCAGAGGTAGCGCGAATCTTTGCGCAGCCGCCCCAATAGAAAAGGGCAGCCCGAGAGCCGCCCTTTTTTAGTACGTTACGCGCTGCGCCAGGTCGGCGCTGCGCGTTATTTTTCAACCTCTGGTCGACGGCCGCTCGCAAGCACCGCAACGCCCAAAAGCGTTCCAATGCCGAGCAGAATGGGAAGCGCAGTCACTCCCTGACGTTCAACGGGACGCGATCTGGAGTATGCGGGCGCTGCGCGGATCTTGTCTGCGATGTTATCCACGGCGTTCGCCAGACTCGCGCGCGCATTGCCGCTCTTGTCCAAAGCAATGCCTTTGACTTCGCTCCGAAGCTCGGAGGCTGCGCGCCCAAGAATTTCGGTCACGCCCGACCAATCTGAATGTTTACCCATTTGCGGCTCCTGAAAAAAACATGCATGCGGTGCGTTAACGGGTGAACGTGCGTTGCGTTCCAAAACTTGTCCGCGCTTTGAGCGCTGCGACGAGGCGCAGGGCCTAACGAAAGTCCGCTGGCTACAGCGCTGCTTAAAGCCTTGCACCTTTAAGTCGACCCTTCACCGTTACGGCGAGATAGCCACGCACGGCCCGTCGTCCTTATTTTTGCGTCGATTTTTTCTATAATGCAGTTGATTCGCATTTACATCTAACATATGGAGATGCGATTAATTCTCAACTGGGGGCATCGGGGGTTTCGTGCGCATTACTTCTATTCTGAGTTTCAAGGCTGCTTTGCTTGCTGCAAGCGTCTTTTCGGCGCCGGTCTTTGCGCAAGAGGCGCAGACGACCTCCAGCGACGGCAGAGAGCAAAAGGAAAACGAGCGCACGGAGGACGCTATTATCGTCTATGGCCGTGGCGTTGAGAAAAATGAATCCGCCACCGGTCTTGATCTGACCCCGCGAGAAACGCCGCAATCCATCTCGATTATTACGCGCGAGCAGATGGACGACCAGGGGGCTTCGACGATTTCCGACGTGCTGGAATACACGACCGGCCTTTCGGTGAAGCGAGTCGACCGCGGCCGCAATCTTTTGAATGCGCGCGGTTTCGACATCACCAATTTCCAGCTCGACGGCATGCCGTTCGCCACGGGCAATGTCGGGCTGGAAGAAAACAGCACCGCCATCTATGAGCGCGTCGAAGTCATCCGCGGCTCCACGGGCTTGCTGCAGGGCGCGGGCGAACCGTCCGCCTCGATCAATATGATCCGCAAACGCGCCGATGCGGACAAGCTGACGGGCGAGTTGGCTGTTGAGGCAGGGTCTTGGGATCACTTTCTCGGCATGGCCGACGTCAGTGCGCCGCTGACGGCTGACGGCGCGGTGCGGGGCCGTTTCGTGGTCGAAGCGTTCGACCAGGACGCGTTCATCGACCTCGAAGGCAAAAAAGGCTTCACGCTTTACGGCACGATCGCGGCGGACCTCGGGCCCAGCACGCGGCTGCGCGCCGGCGTGAGCTATCAGGAAGACAATCGCAGCAAAGTCATGTGGGCGCAGCTTCCTTATTGGTACAGCGACGGCACACGCACCGATTGGTCGCGCTCCAAGACGACCGGCACGGATTGGAACCAGTGGGAGACCAACGAACTGGCGGCTTTCGTTACGGTTGAGCAGGATCTTGGCGAGCGTTGGATGGTGCGCGGCGACGTCGCCTATCACCGCCAGGAGGAAGATTCGAAGCTGCTCTGGATGTGGGGCAATCCGGATCGGGTCACCGGCCTTGGCATGGAAGGCGGCGGCTATTGGTATCTGTCCAAGCCCGAACAGTGGAATTTCAATCTTCAGGCGAAGGGCGGCTATGACTTGTTCGGCCGCGCTCACGAACTCGTCTTCGGCGCGACGTACAATCATCTGAAGACCGGCTGGACCAATCGCGATCCCGATCCGGCGTTCGAAGGCATGCCCAATTTCAACGAATGGGACGGCTCCTATGCCGAGCCGGTGTGGGGCGCGCGCTATCGCATGAGTGGCTTTGGGACGACCAAACAGAGTGCTATTTACGGCGTGACACGCCTGCAAATCCTGGATCAGCTGAAATTGATCGTGGGCGGACGGTTGAGCAACTACACGCGCGACGAAGAACGGGCGCTCTATACGGCGGCGCCGTACACAATCAAGCACGAGAACCAGTTTACGCCCTATGCTGGCGCGATCTTCGACTTCAACGATTATCTTTCAGCCTATGCGAGCTATACCAGCATCTTCAATCCGCAAACCGCGAGAGATCGGAACGGCCGCTATCTCGACCCGCTCGAAGGCGACAATTACGAGGCGGGCCTTAAGGCGGATTTGATGGACGGCCGGTTGCGCGCTTCGGGCGCCATCTTCCGCATCGAGCAGAACAATTTCGCCGTGCCCGATCCCGGCTTTTTCGTACCCGGCACGACGGACGTCGCCTCCCGCCCGGCGCAAGGCACGGTTTCAAAAGGCTATGAACTCGAAATGCAGGGCGAAGTGCTGCCGGGTTGGGACGTCAGCGTGGGCTGGAGTCAATTTAAGGCGAAGGACGCAGACGGCATT
>JBEVJO010000189.1:0-5853 GCA_040510175.1 Caulobacterales bacterium | reverse complement strand
CGATACAGCGATCATCACCGCAGCCAGCGCTGACCGGTCCTCGTTTGGCTGCCAGCCGGAGCGAGACTGGACCTATTTTGGTGACGCGTTATTCGCCAATGCGCTGTCGAACGGCGCCACGCTGCTGGACGGCTTCGAGCAGGCGAAGGTGCTGATCCAGCAGTGGGAGAGCGAGCAGGGCATGACGCCGTCAGAGCCCAGCCAGGCGATCGGGCCAAAAGCCGCGATCTTCCTGGCTGATCTGGAAAAGCGCCGTCCGAAGACGGCGCACTAGGTCGCGCCCTTATTTGAATCCGTACGGGTCGTAACGGCCATTGATGAAAAGCTCGATTTGGCACGAGCCGGTGGTCACGCTTCCATCGGGGGCATAGGTCGTCACGCGTCCCAGATATTCCGGCCCATGCACCATGGAGCCGTCGCCGGTGCCGGTGTTGAAGCCTTCTTCGGCCGCCGCGCCGGTCACTTTATGCGGCGTGTATTTGAAGGGCTGTTTCGAGTAGTCGCTTTCTTCCCACTCAATCGCCAGCTCTTCGGAGCCGTGATAGGTGAAGAAGGTGCCGCCGTCTTTCCAGCTTCCCGGAAAGGCGCCCATCGGCTGCACCACCCATGGCGGCGTTTCGATATCGAAAACCTGCCGCCACTCACGGCCTTGCGTATCCAGCATGGTGAAGGTCGCCTGTTTCAGGATGCGCGTTCCAGGATTGAACGTCATTTCATGTTTGCCCGAAACGAGTTCGACGGATTCCTCATTCCAGCCTTTGAAGATGTGGCCTCCAAATGGCGTGCCGAACACATCGTTCATCTTGACCGAAAGGCCCTCGGCCGTTTCATGCGTATGGAAAAAGCCGCTATAGGGCTCGGTGCGGAAGCAGGTCCAAAAACGCATCGCGCGCTGTGGCCCTTCCTTGTTCGTTGGCGGCGGCAATAAAGTGGAGACCGGCGACAAAGGCGGCCGCGAGGCATAGAGGCCCCAGCTATGGTCGCGCGAGCCGGACCACTTCACCGGCTCCACAGTCCATTTCTTGTCGCGCAGCTTCAGCGTGCCGCTGGCTTTGCCCGGCTGCGAATAGCGCGTCTGGTCCGTCGTGCGGCGCCCGCGATTGGTAGCGATGTGATGATCTTCCAGGAACGCCGGCGACGTGCCTTCCCAGAGCAAATCGAATTCGATGCCGCTGTCGTTCCGGCCGAGCGTGAGCCGGATCTTTTTCAACGGCTCCTCGATTTTCATTTTGTAGGGGCCGACTTCGGTTTCGAAATTCTGCCGCCAGCAGCGGTTGAAGCGCAGCGTGGTCTGGATGCCGGCGACGTTCAAAAGAACGCAGCCGCCGATCATGTCGGTGTTGGGATTGACCCGCAGATAGGTGCCGAGGAACACTTTCTCGTCGGCGTTGAACACGCCGAACCAATAACCTTCGTCCCAGGCGTAATCGGTCGAAGGAATGTAGCTGAAGGGTTCAGGCGCCTGATGGATGGGAAACTCATCATAGGGCGTCAATACTCGCGACATATCCGTTCCTCCTTCACCGGTTCATTCGTGGCGCCGGTGATTTGTTAGCCGTTTGGTTCGTCTGCGTACCATAGGCGGGAGACGGGCAAATGGGAACTCCCTAAACTTTACGGATCGCGGCAATCACACAAATTTTCGCCGCGGATTAAAGGCTGGATAATGCATGAAGGCGCCATGAGATTTGTGGCTGGGGGTGCCAGCACCATGGCAAAGCGCGGTCCGGCCGTTGCAAATATTGGCCAAATACCTTTTGTGCTCAGTGCGTGAGAGCGCCAGCGTCCACTAACAGGGTGCTGCCGGTCATGAAAATCGACAGATCGCTGGCGCAAAACAATACGACCCGCGCCACGTCATCCGGCACGCCGGCGCGGCCCAGCATGCTGACCTGGGTGTCTAGTTCGAAGCGGGCCGCGGCGGTTGGGCCGTTGGCGGCTTCGCGGACGCCCTCAGTCACGATCACGCCGGGCGCCACGGCCAGCACGCGTATCCGATGCTCCGCGAGTTCCAGCGCCATTTGCTTGGTGACGCCGATTACGCCGTGCTTGGCCGCGACGTAATGGGTAATGGATGGCCCGCCGCCATTCAGACCGGATGTCGATGACAGGTTAATAATGACGCCCTTGCGTCCGCCGGCGACCATGCGCTTGGCCGCTTCACGGGCGCCGATAAAAGTGCCGCGCAAATTGATGTCGAGCACTTTGTCCCAGTCGGAATCGGACATTTGAAGCACGGGCGATAAGGGATAGATGCCGGCATTGTTGACCCAAATATCGATGCCGCCCAATTCCGCGACGGCCAGATCGGCGGCGCCGGCAATTGAGACGCTATTAGACACATCCAATCGCGTTGCCAGGACGCGCCCGGCTGCGGCGTGCTTTAGAGCGTGCAATGTCGTTTCCAAGAGGTCTTGATCGATGTCTCCAAGCAAAACGGACGCCCCGGCTTCGACCAAGCGCTGGGCGATCGCGCGGCCAAGCCCGCGCGCGGCGCCTGTGACAACGGCCGAGCGGCCTTCCAGCGACACCAAATTCCGCAGCGATTTGTTCGAGACGTCCGGGATCGTCATTTACGGCCTCTTACGGCATCCTGCTGTCGCGAGGATCACGGCTGAGGCTAAGACCGCGCTGCCGCCGTCGCTAGCGGGATTGATTTACGCCTGAGCATGTCGCCTCTAAAAAAGTGAGCGGGCTGGAACATAATGGCGGGCGCCTTTGTTTGACGGGCCGTCCGCCGGTGTCCAGCCTTGGCGCTGGCGCGTTTTGCGTGCTTCAACGACAGTCCAGGCCGCGCGCAGGCGCCGATCACGGCCTATAATCGGAGGAATTGATGAGCGGTCACGGAGCGACCAACCCGGTCTTGGCGAAGGCCTGGGACGAATTCCACGCCGCGCAGCAAGAAGTGCTGGGTTGGATGACCGATAGCCAGCGGTTCAAGGACGTCCCGCAGCATCGGGCGCGCGCTTATCACACCATGATGGAAGCGCTCGCCATGGCCTATAACTTCGCGGTCGCGCCGCGCATGGAGCATCCGCGTCTGTTCATCAACACCGTCTGGCAGACCGACATGTACACGTTGGGCCAGAATGGACCCGATCTGTATTATGCGGTGGCCTTTCTGGACGGCAAACAGACATACCGGCTGAAGGGCAAATATAACGATTCCGTATTGATGCTGGGGCAGGTGATCAAACACCTCTCTGGGCATCCGGATTCAAACGTCGTCGGCAATTATGATTTCTCAGAGTTTGAGCTCAAACCCGACGGCTCGTTTGAGATCATCATCAGCGCCACGAAGCACGAGGGCAATTGGATGTCGCTCGACCCCGAGAGCGGATATCAATTCTTGCTGTTCCGGCGCTTCATGCGCGACTGGAATGACAAGAAGCCGGAGATGTCGCTGGAACGGATCAGCGATATTCCGGTCGATCATTATGACGGTGATGAATTCGATGAAATTAAAATGGCGGAACGGATCGACCGCGCGAAGGATTTCATTCGCTATCTGATCCGCGACTTCAACATGAACCTTTATGAGTGGTATGTCGGCAACGCCAAGAAGGAAACCGGCGGCGACGGCTTCAACAATCTTGTTTTCCTGCCGGGCACAATCACCAGCACTGTTGGCAGTCCGTTGTCCAATTACGCCATGGCGATTTTCAATCTCGCCGAAGACGAAGCGCTGATCCTCGAACTCGATCAAATTCCGGACGGCGTTTACTGGTCCTATCAATTGGGTGACGTGTGGTCGCGGTCTCTGAATTACATGTACCGGCAGACATCAGTGAACATGCATCACGGGGTCGCTGACAGCGACGGCGGGTTCCGCGCGGTGGTGGCCCACAAGGATCCAGGGGTCGCCAATTGGCTCGACACTTGCGGGCGTGTGCAGGGCGCTGTCGTGTTCCGCAATTACGTCGCCTCGCGTCAACCGGTGCCGAAGACCAGGCTCGTCAAATTCTCTGAGATCAAGGACCAACTGCCAAAAGACACGGCGATGATGACGCCGGAGCAACGCGCAGCGGCTTTGCGCAAGCGTCATGAGGGCGTACTCAAGCTGCACGGCGAGTAAGACTTGATCTGCGAACCGCTTTCGATCGAACGGAGACCGCATGCGGCTACAGGGATTTGATATCAGCGGGAAGAACGCCGTGGTCACCGGCGGCTCGATGGGCCTTGGGTACGCCATGACGGGAGGACTGTTAGATACCGGCGCCACGGTTCTCATCAGCGGCCGCACGCTGTCCTCATTGCAGGAGGCGGCTGCACGTCTTGAGCGGGAGCACGACGCCAAAGGGCGTGTCCTCGTCGAAACTGTGGATCTTTATGATCCACAGGATGTCGACGCATTCAGCAAGAAGGTGCTCGAGCGCACTGGCGGCGTAGACATTTTCATTGGAAACGCTGGAGCAGTGCACGCGGAGCAGATCGGTCAAATCACGCGGGACACCGCCGAGCGGGCGCTGCAGCTAAACCTGCTCTCCAACATATTTTTGGTGCAGGCGTTCTTGCCGCATATGCGCGCAAAAAAATGGGGACGGATCATTTTCAGTTCGTCGACCGCCTCCCTTCTTTGCGCGCCGTTGCAGGGCAATATCGTTTACGCGGCCAGCAAAAGTGGCATCAACGCCTTCACCCGTTCGATCGCCGGCGACATCGGGCGCGATGGCGTGACGTTGAACAGCTTGATCATCGGCGTGTTCTGGACGTCGATTTTAGAAGGCGTCGTCGCCGACATGAAATCACAAGGCGCGGGCGATGCGGCCGATCAGATGGTGCGGAATTTTGAAATCATGACCGCGGCTGGCCGCCTCGGTAATCCCAAAGAGCTTTGCGGCATCGTGCAATTGCTGGCGTCGGACGCCGGCAGCTATATGACCGGCCTCACCATTCCCGTGGACGGCGGCGCGAGCATCATGATGGGGCCGCATCCGCTCGGCTAAACCGCTTCGGCGCGTCTCACGATTCCTCGCTCGGCACCTGGAAATAGTCCTGATACGGTTTGTAGATGGCGCGTTCGCGAGCGATGTTCGCCGGATCTCCACGTTCATAGGCGTGCCGTTCGCGCGGCTTTTTCCTTTCCTCTGAAAGATAGCGCTCCATCGCGGCAAAGCTCTCCGGTTCTTCGGGAATATCGTAAAAGCTATAAATCTGACGGACAACGTC
This sequence comes from Caulobacterales bacterium, assembly GCA_040510175.1. Taxonomy (GTDB): domain Bacteria; phylum Pseudomonadota; class Alphaproteobacteria; order Caulobacterales; family Aquidulcibacteraceae; genus JBEVJO01. Next base: position 684 of record JBEVJO010000189.1, on the reverse strand, counting down.
CAGCGGCGACCGGATGAAATCCCCATATTGCACATTGCACAATTGGCTTTTCGGCACTGTCCCGTTTTCTAGCCACTCGATCATGCGGTTCAACGTCACCGAGGTGGCCTCCGCGCTAGCATAGGCTTCCAGATTGCCAAGGAAGCCGGTCATTTCGTTGCCCATATAGGCCCGGTCGCTGCGAATGATATTCAGCGTGCCCGCGACCGCTACAGCGGAGGCCAAAGCCTGAATCGGATCACGGTGAATCCAGACCGTGCGGGCATCCGGATAGACGGCCAGGACGAAGGGCATCATGTCGAGATAGACGGGCGTTTTGAGCACCCAGCGTTTTCGCGGGTTTCGCCACTGCAGGTATTTCAACACGCGTTTTTCATATTCAAAGGCCGGAACCAGGGAGCGGCCATGCATATAGGCGTTGTAACTCGGCACTTGCCCCAGAATGTTCATCCACACCGGCGACTGGAAACTCATACACTGCAAGTGAATATTTTCCGTCGGCTGATAGCCGGACCAATCGTGCATCCCGGCCATATTCGGCGCGACGCGGTTCCACTGGTTCATACGCATATGCGCGACGGCGCGGCGCGGATCGGAGTCGTAAGTTGCTTTTTCCGGCGGCGGATTCGGCAGCATGACCTCCCAGGTCATGGTCGTGCCATTGGCCGGATCTGACGCCAGCAA
>JBEVJO010000188.1:0-18892 GCA_040510175.1 Caulobacterales bacterium | reverse complement strand
CTGAACGAAGGTTTCTTTGAAGAACGCCAAGCCCAGAATGACGACGCCCGTCGCGATGATGATGAGCGACCAGATCGCTGCTTTGGTCATGAGCGTTCCTCTATTCGGAATCGTCGTCCGGCTGTGCGCTTAGGCGCTTTTGGATGGATTTAGCCGCCCAGACGCCGCTGGACAAACACGCCTGCAACAAATACCCCCCCGTGGGCGCATCCCAGTCCAGCATTTCTCCGGCGGCGAAGACATCGCGCTTGGCGTGCAACATCAGCCTTTTATCGACGGACTTCCACGACAGACCGCCAGCCGATGAAATTGCCCGCTCCAGACCTTGCAGCCCGGTGACGCGGAGCGGCGCGCATTTGATCCGCGCCGTCAGAAGGTGCGGATCGGCAAAGACCGCGCGATCCTCGCCCGCGATCTCGATCAACAGGTTGATCGCGGCGGGGCCGAGCCGGATCGCCTGCCGCAAGAAGGTGGTCAGGGTCTTGCCGTTGCGCGGCGCGGCGAGTCGGTCGCGGATTTGCTCATAGGTCTGGTCGGGCCGCAGATCGATATCGACCGTCGCAATGCCCTCATGTTCGTAGAGTTGATCGCGGATGGCGCCGGACAGCGCATAGATGGCGCCGCCTTCGATTCCATAGGCGGTGAGGATCGCTTCGCCTTTCACTCGCTGACCGCCGCAACTGAAGGCTGCGTTCTTGAGCGGTGATCCCGCAAAACGTTCGGCGAAGTGGGGACTCCATTCCACGCGGGCGCCGGAATTGGACGGGGTGAATGGCACGATCTCGCCGGCGCCCGCGTCGCGCAGGATTTTCGACCAGGAGACATCGCCGCCCAGGCGCGGCCATGACACGCCGCCAAGCGCCAGCAACGTTGCGTCCGGGTTGAAGGTTTCGACCGCGCCGTCTTCGGTCTGAAACACCAGCGCCCCGCTCTCGTCCCAGCCCTGCCAGTGCATGCGGGTGCGGATCTTGACGCCCTGCGCATCCAGGCGCTGCAGCCAGGCGCGCAAGAGCGGCGAGGCTTTCATGGCGTTGGGAAAGACGCGGCCCGAACTGCCAACAAATGTGGTCTGCCCCAAGCCTTCGGCCCACTCGCGCACGGCCTTGGGGCTGAAGGCGCGCAGCATGGGTTCCAACTTTTCGGCGGAGGTCGAATAACGCGGCAGGAAGTATTTTGGCTTTTCGGAATGCGTGAGATTCAAGCCGCCGCGTCCCGCCATCAGGAATTTTCGCCCGACGCTGGGCATGCGGTCGAACACGGTGACGGCAATGCCCGCCGCGCTCAGTTTTTCCGCTGCGATCAAACCCGCTGGTCCGCCGCCGATAATGGCGACAGTCTTGGTTTCCGTATTTTCCATGCTCATTGGTCCGCGGTCGCGATCGCCGACCAGACTTTCAGCGCCTGGGCCGTTTCGCGCACGTCATGCACGCGGATAATGCGCGCACCTTGCGACGCTGCCCACAAAGACACGGCGAGCGAGCCGCCGAGGCGTTGCTCCACCGGCGCGCCGTCATCGATCTTGGAGATGAAGTTCTTGCGTGAAGCGCCGATCAGAACCGGCGGGCCAAGCTCGGCCAGGCGTTCGATATCGGCCAGCAGCGTCAGGTTATGCTCGATGGCTTTGCCGAAACCGATGCCCGGATCAATGATCAGCTTGTCGTGCGCGATGCCCGCTTCCTGCGCCGCGAACATACGGGCGGCAAAGAACTCCAGCACTTCGGCCGTGACGCCGCGCGGATAAGACGGCGCCTTTTGCATGGTCTGCGGCTCGCCCTGCATGTGCATCAGCACGACAAAGGCGTTGAGCTCCTTCGCCGTCTGCACGGACTCCGGGGCGAAGCGCAAGGCGGTGACGTCGTTCCAGATATCGGCGCCCGCGTCGAAGGCCGCGCGCGCCACGTCGGGTTTCATGGTGTCGATGGAGATGGCGGCCTGGCTTTGCGCGCGGATCGCCTTGATCACCGGAACGACACGCGCGATCTCGTCCTTGGCGCTGACAGGCGTCGCCCCGGGGCGGGTGGATTCACCGCCGATGTCGAGACTGTCGGCGCCGTCGGCCAGCATCTGCAACGCGCGCGCGCAGGCTGCGCCGGGATCAAGGTTTTTGCCGCCATCCGAAAAGCTGTCCGGCGTGACGTTCAAAATGCCCATGATCTCGGGCTTGCGCTTGGCGGCGCGGGGGGCGGCGGCTTTGATCACGGCGCGATGTTTGGGTCCAGGGTGAAAAAAGCGCAAGGAAAAGCGGCGGGCGCCAAAGACCTAAGCTTGGACCGTCGCTGCTTTACCGGCCCAAACGCTTGACCAGGGCGAAATCTGGCGCAAGCTTCGATGGAGCCGAGTGAAATCTTGGCCGGTGAGGGAGAACGCAGGATGTCAGCGGACACGGCTATTGGCGGCGCGCCGCATTTTCCAGTGGTCGATCTGTCCAACCCCGCCGTGTGGCAAAACCTTGCGGCGGTTCTGGCCGGCCCGCGCGAAGAAGGGCCGATCGGCTATACCGAAACTGGCGTGCCGCTCGTTCTGCGCCACGATCTGATGGAAGCGGCGCTGAAGGAGCCTAGGCTCGGTCAGAACGATTTGTCCTTTCTGGGGCACCCCGCGAACGGCTTCGTCAACACCTGGTACGGAAAAACCATGGTGACGAAGGAGGGCGCGGAGCACGCCCGCTTACGCGCCATAGTCGCGAAAGCCTTCACGGCGCGGCACATGGAGGCGATGCGCGGGCTGATCCGGGACGTTGCGGAAACCAATCTGCTGCCCTTCCTTCACAACGGCCCGTTCGACGCCACGGAGGAATTCTCGCAATACCTTCCGGTCAAGGCGGTGATCTCGATCTTCGGCATTCCGGAGGAAGAGCTCAAACTCTTCTACAATCTGGCGCACGATTTCGGGCTGCTGTTTTCATTCTCCGCGGCCGGCAATCCGGAGATCGAAGCGCGTTTGAAAAAGGCGATGGACGGTCTGGATTCCTATGTCTCCGATCTCATTCAACGCCGCCGGAAAAATCCGGGCGACGATCTGCTGTCCAAGCTCACGATGGCAGCTGATGGCGAAGATCGGCTGAGCGAAGAAGAGTTGGTCATGATGGTCGGCACATTCCTTTATGCCGGGGTAGAGACGACCGAAGCCATGATGCCGATTCTGGTGAAGCTATTCGCGCAATATCCCGATCAATTCGACAAGGTCCGGGATAACCCAGCCTTGATCCCCAACGCGGTCGAGGAAGCGATGCGCTTCGAGCCGAACGTCGGCGTCATCGCGCGCGTGGCGAAGGAATCGTTTGAATTCGGAGGGATGCCGTTGGAGCGAGGGCAGATCATGCTCAACAGCGTGATCGCCGCCAATCATGATCCGCGATTATGGGATCACCCGGAATTGTTCAACGTGGAGCGTACAAAAGCCAAGACGATCAGCTTTGGCGTCGGGGTCCATCATTGCATCGGCGCGAACTTGGCGCGCATCGAGCTGCAGGAGACGCTGCGCGTTCTGACGCGCGCAAAGCGCTTCGAACTGCAGAACGACCCGCAATTCGAACCGTTTTCGAACACACGTCAATTCGACTCCGTGCACGTCAAAGCGATCCTGTAGGAGCGGCGCATGCGGATCGGTCCAGGCCATGTCGCCGTCGTCACCGGCGCGGGCAGCGGCATTGGCGCTGCGCTGTGCCGCGCCTTTGCTGCGCAAGGGTGTTCGGTTGTTGCAGCCGACATCGATGGCGACTCCGCGAAAGCCGTGGCGGACAGCATCGGAACCAACGCGCTCGCCATGCGCACGGATGTGCGCGATGCGCGCCAGATCGACGAACTGGCGCGCGCGGCAATGGCGCGCTTTGGCCGGGTCGACATTCTTTGCAACAATGCGGGCATGGCGCCGCCGCCGGCTTTGTTTGAAGATCATGCGCCCGATATCTGGCGCTTGATCATGGAGGTGACGCTGCTCTCCGCCGTACATGGCGTGCGCGCATTTCTGCCGCACATGAAAGCACAAGGCGCGGGGCACATCGTCAACTCGGCGTCGCTGGCGGGAATGTTTCCGATCCCGCTCGTAGCGCCCTATTGCGCCGCCAAGGCCGCGCTGATTTCCATGTCGGAGTCTTTGGCGGACGAACTCTCGCGCACCCATCCGGAGATCAAGGTCAGCGTTTTGTGCCCGGGCCTTGTTACGTCCAAGCTTTCGGAAACCTCCGCGCGCAATATGCCCGCACAATCCGCGCCCACGGGAGCATCGCTGCCGGCGACGGAATTTGACCTGCTCATCGCGCGATCCGGCCATGAGATGAGCGCCGACGATCTGGCGGTGCTGACGCTGCAGGCGATTATGCGTGATGCGACGCATATTTATTCGCACGGCGACCTACATCATCACATCAGGGCTCAGATCTTCGGCTAGGGATTGGCGCGCAGCGGCGTCTTGTTCCAGAATGCGGACCGTGCTGTGGGGATACGCTGAATGCTGGACAATGCGTTGATCGTGATGGCGCTCGAAGAGGAATGCGCCGGTCTGTCGACGCGCATGGATGTGCTGGTCACGGGGGTGGGCAAGGTCAATGCGGCGATGGCGCTGACAAAACGGCTGGCCGCGCAGCCGCCGCCGGCTTTGGTGCTGAATATCGGCACGGCGGGCGGTTTGTCCGTGGCGCCGGGGATCGTGGTGAACGCCACGCGCTTTGTGCAGCGGGATATGGAAGTTACGGCGCTCGGCTTTGAGCGCTGGCAGACGCCCTTTGAACCGGCTGGCGCGCTGGAGAACGGATTGCGCATTGAAAGTTTGCCCGAAGTGATGTGCGGCACTGGGGACTCGTTCGAAGTCGGCGGTGTGGCCGCGCCCTATGAGATCGTCGATATGGAGGCCTATGCCTTGGCCAAGGTTGCTGCGGCGTTCAATGTGACCTTTGCTTGCCTCAAATATATTTCTGACGGCGCCAGCGAAACTGCCGCCGCGGATTGGCGCGCAGCGTTGAACGCTTGCGGCGATACGCTCAGTGAAGCGCTAGAAACGATCCGGCGCAGGGCAAAGCCGGCATAACACCGTCTCGTTATTAGCCCAATGCAGCGATCAAAGCAGGGTCGCGGCCATAGATGTCGTCTTGGAAGACGACGCCGCCGTCGGGGCTCATGAAAGCTGTCCAATAGACGAAATAGACGGGAAAGAGCGGCGCGATGAGAATGCGCTCGCTTTTGTTGCGCGGCAGGTTTGCATGTTGCGGAATATCTGTCTGCGGATCGCCGGTGACGACGAAATTCGCCAGTTCCGCGATGCGCTCCACCCGCACGCAGCCGTGGCTGAAGAAGCGCTGTGCGCTGGAGAACAGCTCTTTGGACGGCGTGTCGTGCAGATACACGTCGAAGCGATTGCGCATATCCAAGAGATAGGCGCCCAAAGCGTTTTGCTCGCCGGGCTGTTGCTGGATCAGATACGGAAACGGGTAGCGCCGCACCTGCCGCCAATTCATGTTCACGCCCTGCGGATCGTCTGGCGGGCCGTTGACCAGAATCATATCGCGCTCCTGAAGATAGGAGCCGTTGGCGAGCAGCTTCGGATACAATTCATTGCTCGCCATTGAGGCTGGCACCGGCCAAGCCGGGTTGAGCACAACCGAGCGAATGCCGGTGGCCAGGATTGGCGTCTTGGACTCGCGATGGCCGATCACAACTGCGGACGTCAGCACGGTGCGGCCGGTGTCGACCGCTTTCAGATCAGCGCTTGCGACGTTCACTTCGATATAGCGCCGCTCAGGAATGTGCGGCAGCCAGCGCCACCGTTCCATGTTCGCTTTGATCTGGGCGATGCGGCGCGCCGCCGGAACGTTCATTGCGGAGACGGTGTTCGTGCCGAGGATGCCGTCGGCGTCGAGGCCGTGGCGCGCCTGAAAACGCTGCAATCCCGCTGTTAGCGCCGCGACCGACGGTTCGTCCTGAACCGGCCCCATCTTGCGGTCTTCGGCGGCGAGGCGCGTCCAAAGCTTTTGCTGTGTCTCAATAGGTAGGGTGTCGATGGCGCCAGCCAGCGCCGGCATTTGACCCCATGGCTTTTTGGCGGCGGCGCGGTAGTTGGCGAGTGCGTTGCGCAGATAATAATATTCGGGGCGCTGCGGCGGCAGTGAGCGGAAGAAGGTTTCCAGGTCGCCTTGCTTGAGTGCGGTGTTCAACTGATCCGCTGCGTCGAAGTCCGTGGCCGGAAGTTCGACGTCGTTGTAGATTTGGCTAGGCTTGACCCGGCCCGCGCGCAAGTGGCGTGCATAGCGCATCACGGCTGCGCTCATCTGGATGTCCCAGGCCGAGGCGGCGGATTTGCCCTTGGCTTTTTTCGGAATGCGATAGGCTGCGGGGTCCAGCCCCTCTTGACCCGCCGATTTCAGGAAAGTCAGCGCGAAGGCGGCGTTTTGGCTGTTCCAGGCAGGCTGGAAATCCCGCAATTCATAAAACCGCGCCACATCCTCGCGGTTTTGAGTGGCGCGTGAAGGTTGGGAGGCTTTGAGCTGCGCTTGCACCGTTTGCGAAGCGTCCGCTGCCTGCGTGGGAGCCACGCAGTGCAGGGACGTCGCGATCATAATGATCAAGATGATAAAAGCGCGCTTTGCGCATTTGTACATCGGGTGCTCGCTCGCCTACGGACCTCGGCTCAAAGGAGCCAAAGCCCGTCACTTATAGAGGCGAGCAGCACAGTACAAGGCTAAGAGTTAGCCTTTTACTTCGCCGGTGCTCACACCGCACGCAGAATGGTGCTGTGCTTCTTTTTTGCTCTCGGCGCACTCTTCACGGATGAAGGTGTCCACTTTGTCGCTAACAGCTTGAGCGGACGTGCCGGCTTGGCCAGCAGCAGCAGCAGCAGCGTCAGCGGAGCTTTGAGCCTTCGCAGCAGCAGCGCTTGCAGCGGAAGCAGCAGAGTTCGCGGAATCCGCAGCAGCTTGAGCAGCTTTAACCGAATCCGTGGTCGCGCACGCGCTAACCGAGAACAGACAAGCGGCAGCGCCCATGACGGCTGCCAGTTTCAACATTTTACGCATCGAGAATTCCTCCTTGTGCAAAGCGCCCACCCGTTCGGTATCGCGCTCTAGCGTCAGTACCAATGAATGCCTCTGAGAGACGATCAGGCAAAACCTGATCCTTCTAAAGAGCAGTTTGCCGCGATCAAAGAATGACCGCCTTTTAATATTCAACGCTAAGTAACGCTGAGTCCACGATTAAATTAACGGAACTGCGATCCCTACACGCGCGTTCTTCGTGTTTTTGAAGGCTTTTTGCAGCGCGATGCATCCAGCCAGGAGAGCTGGACAACGTGAGGTTTGTGTCGCGTTGACGCAGGCGCTTAGGTCGCCTGCGGCTCCGGCGGCAATGGACGCGGCGTCGTTGTCGGCACAGCGGAAATGGGGCCGCGTTGCTCCTGCGGCAGATCGTCGTCAGGCCGCAACGGCCGCACGCCATTCAGCAGGCCGGTGATTTCATCCCCTGACAGAGTTTCGAATTCCAGCAGGCCGCCCGCCAAAGTGTGCAGGTCGGCAAGGCGCTCGGTCAGGATACGCTTGGCGTCGGCATGCCCGGTTTCAACCAGACGGCGGACTTCGGAATCCACCTTTTGCGCGGTGGCTTCGGAAAGGTGCGCGCTGCGGCCATACCCTGCGCCGAGAAAGTTTTCCTGCTCGTCGTTCAGCGACACGGCGCCCAGTTCTTCCGAAAAGCCCCATTGCGTAACCATGGCGCGCGCGAGCTTCGTCGCCTGCGAAATGTCGGACGAGGCGCCGGACGTAACTTTGTCCTTGCCGAAAATAATCTCTTCCGCGGCGCGACCGCCAAACATGATGGCGAGGCGCGAGGTCATTTGCTGGAACGATAGCGAATATTGATCGCGTTCCGGCAGCTGCATCACCATGCCAAGCGCACGCCCGCGCGGGATGATGGTGGCTTTGTGCACCGGGTCGGCGGACGGCACGGTCATGGCGATCAGCGCGTGACCGGCTTCGTGATATGCGGTGAGTCGCTTTTCGTCTTCGGTCATGCCGGACGAGCGGCGCTCTGCACCCATCATCACTTTGTCTTTGGCGTCTTCGAAATCCTGACGCGTCACCTTTTTGCGATTGCGCCGCGCGGCGAGCAAAGCGGCTTCGTTGACGAGGTTCGCAAGATCCGCGCCCGAGAAACCTGGCGTACCACGCGCGACGACTTTCAGGTCAACATCGCTGGAAACCGGCACATTGCGCGTGTGGACGCGTAAGATTCGTTCGCGGCCTTGCACGTCCGGATTGGAGACGACGACCTGGCGGTCGAAGCGGCCTGGACGCAGCAAAGCAGGATCGAGCACGTCAGGGCGGTTCGTTGCGGCGATCAGGATGATGCCTTCGTTCGCTTCGAAGCCGTCCATCTCGACCAGCAATTGGTTCAGCGTTTGCTCGCGTTCGTCATTACCGCCGCCCCAGCCGGCGCCGCGATGGCGGCCGACCGCATCGATTTCGTCGATGAAGATAATGCAAGGCGCGTTCTTCTTTGCTTGCTCGAACATGTCGCGCACGCGGCTGGCGCCGACGCCCACGAACATTTCGACGAAGTCGGAACCGGAGATCGTAAAGAACGGTACATTGGCTTCGCCGGCGATGGCGCGGGCGAGCAGCGTCTTACCGGTGCCCGGAGGGCCGACCAGCAACGCGCCTTTCGGGATCTTGCCGCCGAGGCGCTGAAACTTTTGCGGGTCGCGCAGAAACTCGACGATCTCGTTCAGATCGTCCTTGGCTTCATCGACGCCAGCGACATCATCAAAGGTGACGCGCCCTTCTTTTTGCGTGAGCAGTTTGGCTTTGGATTTGCCGAAGCCCATGGCCCGTCCGCCGCCGCCTTGCATCTGGCGCATGAAAAATACCCAGGCGCCGATCAACAGCAGCATCGGCAGCCAGCCCAGGAGGACGCCCAACAGGCTCGGTTGATTGGAAGGGGCTTCGGCCAGGATATCGACGCCGGCGCGCTCCAGGCGGGGCACCATGTCGGTGGCCTGGATCGGCGCATAGGCCGTGATGATCTTGCCGTCGGACGTATGCCCGGTGACTTGGTTTTCGCGAATGGTGACCTTGCGGATCTCGCCCGCATCCACCTTCTGCAACAATTGCGAATAGCTGACCTGAGACGCAGCGCTCGATTTGCCCGAACTTTGAAAGAACGAGAAGATCGAGAACACGACCACCGCGATCACCGCCCACACGGCCAGATTACGCATATTCATGTTCAAACCCATCACGCTGGTACTGGCGCCAGCTTGCCCTATGTAAGGATGGCTCGTCTTAATGACGAATCCCTGAAAATAATAATCTGTTCTATAACGAGGCGCTTTGCCCGCCAGTCAGGGCCTTACGCACCGCCGCAATGCGGTCCTCTCCCAAGAAACGGGCCAAAACCCAAGGCAATTCCGGCTTTTCGGGTAATTGGTCACATTGCTTAACGATAAAACGCGGCAGCGATGCGGCGGCGCCATCCTTTGCAAATAAAATTTGCGGCAGGCCGGGTCTAGCATGGGCGGGGACGCCTCCCAGCGCCGCTTTCATGGTTTCGGAAGGATAAAGACCGCGCCGGGCGTCCCGTCCCAGGGCTTTGATCCGAATAGGGGCGGGCAGGGCGCTGCTGGTTTTGATCTCAAAGCGGCCGTCGAAAACGACTGTCTGGCCGGGGGGCAAGGTGAGGTCGGCGGGCGCGGGGCCGCCCGCCCGGCCAGATGCGGCGCCGGGGTCGCGGGTGATCAGCAAGGCATGGTCGTGCGCTTTGCCAAGCCGGCCGATCCGCGCGCCGCCGAGGCTGACGGCGCAGGCCTTGGCGCTCAGTTTGTCCCAGACCTGCGCGACATCGGCCCAAGCGGTGGCGTGCGACTCCCCGGATGCGGCCAGGATGGTGAGGCTGAGGGCGGCGATGCGCGTTTCGCGGTCGGCGACTTGCAATGGCGCCAAAGCCAGCAATCCGGCGCCGAACGCGTCGAAGCGCAGATGGCGCTCCAAGAGGTCCAAAGCGGCGCGTTCGGTCCCGGCCTGCGCCGCGCTGAGCTTGGCGCCGAGGGCCGCGAGGCGTGGGATCAGGCCTGGCGCATGGTCCGACATCGCCGCGAGCCGCGCGCGCATGCGCGGCCGGGCGTATTGGTCGTCTTCATTGGTCGGATCGCTAAGCCATTCAACGCCCTCGGCCTTCAGCAAGCTTTTCAGATCGGCCCGCCGGACGTCCAGCAGCGGCCGCGCCAGCAAAATCCCGCGCCCCTCCGGCCAGACCGGGCAGACGCCGAGCGTACGCAGACCCGTCAAGCCGCGCGCGCCGGCGCCGCTGGCGATGCGAAACGCCACCGTTTCCGCCTGGTCGTCCATGGTGTGGCCGATCAAGATGCGGTCGGCGCCATGTCTGCGCGCCCAGTCCGCCAGCAAAGCATAGCGCGCCTGGCGCGCGGCGGCGGGAATGCCGGTTGAGGGTTTTGGACCGGTCCAGTGCAGGGTTTCGTGTTGAATCGGATCCGTGAGATTCAAATCCGCGCTGATGCGCGCGCATTGATCCTTTACCCACGAGGCTTCGCGCGCTGCCTCGGGCCGCAGACCATGATCGACCGTGGCGGCAATAATGCGGCTGCCGTTTTCGCGCGCACCCCTCGCCGCGAGGCGCAACAGCGCCATTGAGTCTGAACCCCCAGACACCGCGACCGCGATTGGGTCGCTGGTATTGAGACATGAAAATTCCGGCATGATATTTTTAGGCGCCGCAAAGTTAGGGGGTATCGCGTATGCGGGTTAGAGTTGCGTGTATATCATTCACGATAATTGTCACACTTCTTCCCAATCTATCCTTGGCTGAAAGTCCGTGCCGGCGCGTGCGCGGCGAAGAGCGCAATGCGTGTTTGCGGGAAGAGATTGCAACGGCCCAAGCCCAATTGGCGTATTGGGACGATGTCAAAAGAGACAAGACCAAGCGTAATAAGATCGCGTGCCCAGCACAAAATGCCGCCAAAGCGGGATCTGCTGCGAAAGTTGTCGATCGTCTGGCCTCGGACATTGGCGACGAACGCACGGTTGTCGCGGGCGGCGCGGGTCAGACGGGCAAGAACGCTGCGGGTTCTGGCGCACCGCCGGCGAGCGGGAATGGTGCTTGTCAGTGAGGCTCTAAGACTTCGATCGACGCCGCGCTTCGGCGCCATTTGCTAATGCCAGGGATAGGGCGCATCGTCGGCGGGATTGAAGGAGTTCCATGGCGCGCGAGACGATCTATCTGGTCCAGGGGTTTACAGACAAAGGCGGCGCCTTGAAGGCCGACGCGCCGACGCGCTGCAAAACCAAAGAAGGCGCCATCCGGAACGCTGAATTGCTGGGCGAGACCAAAGCCGGCGCGGTCGCCTTTTCAAGTTCTGGCGACGCGGAACTTGGCGACTACGATGACGACCCGGTTATCCTGTCCGTCGTTGGACGCGTGCCCGAAAGCTTCACCCAATGAGCCGGAACGACGATGGTCCAAAGATCAGCAAAGTGCGGCTGATGCAGGCTTCAACCGAAGCGGAAAAGGCCTGGATGGTGGAGGTCGTCGCGGTGCTGGGCGCGAAAGACGCTCAGATGGCGCGCTATCAGGAACGGGCGAACGGCAAACCCGGAACGCGGCTCAACCAACTCTACAATACCTATATCGCTGCCCGTGATGCGTATATGGCGGGCTGAGTATGCTAGGCCTTACAGCCGGCTGCCAGCTTTTCGTTCTTTAACCGCGCTTTGGTCTCGGGGCTGGCTTTCGGATATTGCACCAGCACTTGCGACAGCGTCGAGCAGGCGTCGGACTTCGAGCCCATCTTGCCGAGCGTGGAGCCGAGACGGATCATGGCGTCAGGCGCGCGTTTATTCTTCGGCGCGCTCTGCAGCAGGTTTACGAAAGACTGCGCTGCGTTCGGATAATCGCCCTGCACATATTGCGCCTGGCCGAGCCAAAAGCGCGCTTCGGTCGCGTCAGCGGTTTTCGGATACTGGCTGATCACCGACTGGAGACTTTTCACCGCGCCGTCGATATCGCCGCCGGACAATTTGTATTGGCCGTCGCGGAGCAATTGCGTTTGCGGCGACAATTGTTGCGGGGCGGCGGCGTCAGCGCCGGTTGCGGATGACGGCGACAGACCGGTAGGCGCGCCGGGCGCCGACATGGATGGCGGCTTCGGCGCGGCGGACGCTGCGGTCGGTGGTGGGGCCGCCGGCAGGTCGGAGCCGAAGCCCAGGGCGGCTTGCACCTTCATCGACTGTTCCAGCGAGACGATGCGCGCGGTGAGTTCGTCGGAGATGCCACGCACGGCTTGGTTTTCGTTTTGCAGATTGCGGTTCTGCTGCTGCAGCGCTTCGATATCGCCGGTCAGCCGGCGATTGGCGGATTCCAGCGTTTCAACGCGGCTTTGCAGGCGCTGCACGATCGGATCCGGCTGAATGACCGGCAGATCGTCGTCCTTGCTGCGGGCGAACGCCGAAGTCGCTGTCATGAGCAGCATCACGGCGAGCGGCGCCGCCATCATTCGAGTGTAAAAAGACGAACGCTTCATCTGTTTAGCCCTTGCATGGCCGTTCCCAGAGGACGCCAGTTTGCAATTATGCCTGAGATATCGCGCCTTTAAGGGCGCCGCTTTGGCTGAATTGAGGCGCAGGCTGAATGCGCCGCGTTAAGAGCCACTTAACGAAAATGGCCCGCGGCGCAAAAGCGACGCGGGCCAAAATCAACCTTCCGGCAGAACCGGAATTTAGCTTACCGCGCCTGAAACGATTGCGGAGTGCGCGTTCCGGTTGCGGGACCAAGCGGATTCCGACGAGGTCGCGTCGATTGGACGTTCCTTGCCGTAGGAAATCGTGGAGATCCGGTCGCCCGGGATGCCCAAAGCGACCAGATAGTCGCGAGCAGCGGAGGCGCGGCGTGCGCCCAAGGCAAGGTTGTACTCGCGCGTGCCGCGCTCGTCGCAATTGCCTTCAACCAGGATCTTCACACCCGAATAGCTTTTCAGCCAAGCGGCTTGACGCTCCAGCGTGGCGCGCGCTTCTGGAGACAACGTCGACTGATCGTAGTCAAAATACACAAAGTCGCCAGCGGATTGCTGGAAGTCAGCAACCGAACCCGGCAGAACGCTCGACGAAACTGGCGGTGGCGTATTGTCAACGACAGGCGGTGGTGTTGGCGCCGGCGCTGGCTTGCTCGCGCAACCAGCAACAGTAAGACCAACAACCGCGACCATCGCGGAAAGAATTCTAGCGCGCATTAACGTGCTCCCCGTTTTTTCAAACCCAAGTGGCAACATACGCACTGAACTAAGCTTGTGAACCCCGTATGACTGACGAATTCACAAGCGTTTGCGGAGAAAGTGAAATTTAAGGCAGCAGTGGTGACCAAGCGGGGTCAGAAGCGGCGCCGGGCGTTGGAATCTGGCGCAAATTGCGGCCGGTCAAATCAACCGAATACAAACGCGGATCGCCGCCCAATGCTTCGCGGAAAAACATGATGACGCGGCCATTTGGCGACCAGGTCGGGCTTTCGTCGAGATCGCTTTCAGTCAGCAGACGTTCGCCTGATCCATCGGGTTTGATCACGCCGATATAAAAGCGTCCGCCCTTTTGCTTTGTAAAAGCAATCAGATCGCCGCGTGGTGACCAGACCGGCGTGAGATAGCGCCCGTCGCCGAACGTGATTCGTTTCACACCCGATCCATCCGGATTCATCGTATAGAGTTGCGGCGTGCCGCCGCGATCCGAATTGAACACGATCTGCGATCCGTTCGGCGCGAAGCTCGGCGAAGTGTCAATTGCCGGATCGTCGGTCAAGCGCCGCATCGTGCGCTGGGCCAGATTCATCGCATAGATTTCGCTGTCGCCGTCGCGTTCCAGGGACAACAAAACCGAGCCGCCATCCGGTGAAAAGCGAGGTGCGAATGTCATGCCCGGCTGATCGGTCAGCACTTCCTTGCGGCCGGTGTCCAGGTTGTAAAGGAACACGCGCGCGCGGCCCCCTTCATAGGACATGTACGTGATCTGCTGAACGTTCGGCGAGAAACGCGGCGTCAGCACCATGTAGGAGCCATTGGTGAGGAAGGCCGGATTGGCGCCGTCCTGATCCATGATGGCCAGGCGCTTAATGCGTTTCAGCTTCGGGCCGCTTTCGTGCACGAACACGATGCGGGTGTCGAAATAGCCCTTTTCGCCGGTCAGACGCTGATAGATGGAATCGGAGACCTTGTGCGCGATGCGGCGCCAATTTTCCGGCGTGGTGGTGAATTCCAGACCAAGCATCTGCTCTTCGCCGAAGACGTCCCACAGACGGAATTCGATGCGCAAGCGGCCGGGGCCTTCGGAAATCGCGCGGCCGGTGACCAGCGCCTGCGCCTTGATGATCTTCCAGTCGGAGAAGCGTGGCGGCGTGTTGACGTCGGTGATTTTCTGAATGTAGGCGGCCTGTTCGATTGGCCGGAACAAAGCGGAGCGTTCGAGATTGGCGCGGATGACGCCGACCACATCGCGGCCGATGCTTTGCTCCGTGGGAGTCGCGCCGATGAAATCGGGAATCGCGATCGGCATCGGCTCGAGATTGCCTTGCGTCACGTCGATTTCGAGGGCGGCCTTGGCCTGGGGCGCGGTGAACGCCGTAAACAGCACCGCGAAGAACATCGCCAAAATGCGCATCGACTACTCCGTCCCCTTATTTTTCAAAGCTCACATAACGCGGGCCGGTGGAACCGGGAACACTTTTCTGGAAGCCGTCTAGACCGGAAGTGAAGGCGAAATTGCGATCTCTTGCGGCTTAGTTTTCCACAATTGATCTATTGCGCCATTTCCCGTGGATCGAAGCGCAAGGTGAGGTCGTTCCAGAGATCGTAGCTTTCCTGCGGCAGGTCGTACGGCGCGCAGGTGAGGACCGCGCGCTTGGCGTTTTCCCAGGCGATGACCATGCCCCTGTCGCCGACCGGCAACGGGTTCGGCTTTTCCAGGGTCGGTGCGCGCTGCACGGACCCGTCGCGATTCAAGAACACCTTCACGGTCACGATCAGCCGTTCCGGATTGGCTTGGTCCGCCGGCGCGCGCCAGCAGCGCTTGAGCTGTTCAAGGATCGCATCCTTGGCTGAAGCGGCCATTTTATCGGCGGCGCCGAAGGACTTGTTGCCGATGTCGGCTTTCTCAGCGTTCGGCGCGGAATCCGTTTTGGATTTCGCGTTATAAGTCTGGGTCGCCTTATTGACCATTTTGGCGAAGTCGAACTCTTGGCCTTTTTGCACCTTGGTGTCGGGCGCGGCCTTATCCTTTTTTGTCGACACAATTTGTTTGTCTTGCGGTTTCTCAGGCGTTTTCGGCGCTGGCGTTGGCTTTTCGGCGGCGGCGTTTTTGGGCGGCGGCGCCTTTAGATTGGTCGAGCTTTCGTCGCCGGCTTCCGAGCCCGGCGTCGGATCGCCTTCGCCGGCTTGCGGCGGAACGGGCGTTTCTATCGCCTCGGGGTCTTCTTCCGCGCTGTGCGCCTTGAGGTTCGTCTCTGGCCCGATCTTCACCATGCTGATCGGGATCGAGGGCGGAATGGCCGGCGCGGGCGGGGTAAGATTCCACGCAATCACGCTAAAGACGATGACGCCGACATGCAGGACAATCGAGGCTGGAACGCCTGCGCGCATCGCTGTCACTTCGCCAGCGGATCGCTCACGAGCGCAAGATTCGTGAATCCGGCGCCGCTGACGCGCGCCATCACGCGCATCACAGTTTCATAATCGGCGTGCGCCGCGGCGCGAATGTAGACGCGCTCTTCGTAGCCGGCAGCTGCGATCGCGGCCATGCGCGGCGTCAATTCGTCCAATGACGCCTTGGTCTCCTGCAGATAGATGTCGCCGTTCTGCAAGATGGTGATGGTCAGGGGATCCTTCGCCGAGGGCAGCACGCTGGCGTCGGTTTTGGGCAGCGCCACTTCGACTCCGGCGGTCAGCAAAGGCGCGGTCACCATGAACACGATCAGCAGCACCAGCATGACGTCGACAAACGGCGTGACGTTGATTTCGGCCATATAGCCGCCGCGTCTGCGCCGTCGCCGCGATCGGCCGCCGCCGCCATTTTGAATAAGGCCGCCGGCCATATCAGGAACCGCCGGTCAGACGGCGGGACAAACGGGCGAGGGCTTCATCCATGACGCCGTCGAGACGCGCCGCGAGCTTCTGCGCGTCGCCGTTAAACTTGTTGTAGAAAATGACGGCGGGAATAGCCGCCATCAAACCCAACGCGGTTGCGAACAAGGCTTCGGCGATGCCGGGCGCTACGACCGCCAGATTGGTGTCCTTCAATTGGGCGATCGAACGGAAGGCGTTCATGATGCCCCAAACGGTGCCGAACAGGCCAACGAACGGCGCTGCGCCGCCGATGGTCGCCAATACGCCCAAACCCTGTTCAAGCTTCGCCACTTCGCGATCCGCCGCCGCCGCCATCAGGCGATCAGCGCGGGCGATGGCTTGCTCAGCTTGCATGTCTGGTAATGCTGCGCGGCGTGCGTCGCGCCATTCGCGCAAGGCCGGGACGATGGTGCGGCCGAAGGGATCGCGGGCGGCGGCTTCGTCGGCGTCGAGCGCATTCATACCAGCGCGGGCGAAACCATCTTCGAAATTGCGGGCGCGGCGGGACAGATCGCCGAACGCCAGGAACTTCTCGATGATAATGGCCCAGGACCAGACGGAGGCGAACAGAAGTCCGCACATCACCGCTTTAACGATGGGGTCGGCGCGTAAAAACAACGCAATAATAGAAAAATCCTGCGCGGCGATATCCGGCCGCGCCGCTACAGCGACGTCCATGGTGTCCCCTTAATCCCCGCCGCGAATGCCAGTCGAATAGGGCGAAATCGCGACCCCATCCCCGTCTAAGAGGCTGAGAATGAGACCTTTCAGAGACCTTTGCCTGCGGCGTCAAGCAGATAGATAGGGCTTCAAAGCCTCCAAAAGCTCCTTAGGCGGCCTTCTTGCTGATCCTGCGCCGTTTTGGCTGGGGGTGACGCAACAGATTTCCACAGATGCCGTGCAGAGGGTGGTCTCGCCGCGCAGCAAGGCTTGCTCAATAATTATGCGCGGACCGCGAATGTCACAAAACTTTGTCCGGACTTGCAGCGCATCGTCGATGGTCGCGGCGCGCAGGAAGCGCATGTCGATGTGCGTGACCGCGAAGGCGCACGGGTCGGGCCGCTGCAGCAGCATGACATGGCCGACGCCCGCCGCGCGCAAAAAGTCGGACCGGCCCCGCTCAAAGAACTTCAGATAATTGGCGTGATAGACAGCGCCGGAAAAATCCGTGTCCTCATAATAGATGCGCACCGGCAGATAATGTGCGCCGTTTTCGAAGCGGCCTGAGGAAGGTTCGTGCATGGCGACAATCTCAGGCCGGCGCGCGCGCGGCGATCGGGCCGCGCCGCTGCAGGGAATCCAAAACAAAGCGCATGTGGACGCGCAGCCGATAGGCGTCGTCGGCGAAATCGACCGGCACTTTTAAGTCGCCGACCTGCTCGATGAGATCTTCCAGCTTGTTGCACACATAATTGTGCTCATCGCTGTCCTTGGCGCCAAGGCCCCGGCTCTCCAGCAGGCGCAACTGATGATACCAGACATTGATCCGCCGCTTGATACGCCAGTTGAGAAACGGCGGCACGGACTGCGCCAGCGGCACCATCAAGGTCAAAAGCGGGATCAGGAAAAAGATGGCCCGCTCCGCGAAATTGGCGGCCCAATAGGGCAGGACGCGGCGGAAGAAGGTCGGGCCGCTTGCGTAATAGCGCCGCGCTTCCTGCGATAGCGGGATGTCGATCAGATCCTTGTTCGGAAACATGCCCGGCGCCGAGATGGCGTCGCCGTCAGCGAAGGCTTCGCGCATGGCGTCTAGCAGCAAGGATTGTAGCGCCGGATGCATCTTGTCGTGAATGATCAGTTCCGCCGTCGGCCCCACCAGCTTGATGTCATGGCCAGGCACATTTTTCCCAAGGTCGATTGCGCCTTTCGCCAGCATCGTATCGACGAGAAAGCTGTGCCGGCGCGCATAAGCGGCGGCGCGGTCGAACGACACCAGTTCAAGGTCCGGCGATTCCAGGAGTTGCTGCACCCAGGTTGAGCCGACGCTGCCGACCAGCCAGGCGGCGTCGACATCGCCCTTCAGCACCGCTTTGACCGCGCCTTCGGAATTCAGCGGCACGATCGTGATGTCTTTTTCGGTGATGCCGTTTTCAGCCAGCAGCGTGCCCGCCAGGCCGCTGCTCTTTGAAGCGTTGGCGCTGGCCGCCAGACGCAGGCCCTTGATGCGCCGGATGTCATCGCCGGGCGGCAAATCGCGTCCGAAGATCCAGATCGGCTCCAGATAAATGGCGCCGAGATTGGTCACCCCTTTGCGTGTCGCCGCGCCAGGATAGCCGCTTTGCACTATGGCGGCGTCGATGGCTTCAGGACCGGCGACCGTGAGGCGCCGGAGTTTCTCCTCGGTCCCGCGCACCTGCACGAGTTCGACCTTCACGCCGGAGCGGGCCAGAATCTTTTTGATCTTTTCCCCAGCCAGACCATGCGCGCCGCCCGCGCGTCCGGCCGATAAGCGGATCGTGTCCGGCGGCTGAGCGACCCAAAAACACACTGCGGCAAAGACAAGCACGGTCAGAATAAAGGCGGCGAGCAAAATCATACGCATCTTGCGGCTCATCATCCCTAATCCCCCCGAAACCGGCGCGCGCCGGGCGGGATGTCTTAGCGCTTCTTCGGCGCGCGGACACCTGTCGAAACATTTTCCCTTAAATCAATGGCGGCTCTGCCTTAAACCTCGCCCAACCGCGCCTTTAAAGCCGCATTCTCTTTTTCCAGCGCCTCGACCCGCGCCGCCAGCGGCGCTAGGTCGGCGGCGGTGAAGCGCGGCGTGATATGCTGTGGGCAATTCCAGTCGAGAGCC
>JBEVJO010000187.1:0-3846 GCA_040510175.1 Caulobacterales bacterium | reverse complement strand
CGCTTGTTGACTTGCCTTGGCCTAATTATACTAGGCAGTATGACGTTAGGCGGCGGCCCCGGCGTTGTCAACATCGGGCGCTTTGAGAACACTCGAAAGGATCAAAAGAGCTTAGAACACTAGCGTTTCGAGTTGGCCGCAGAAGTCGCGACACTGAGCCCAGCCGCGTCCAGAAAATCGCACAAAATCGCATTGATGTTGTTCGCTGGCGCGTCCGGCGGCGCAAAAGCAATTGAAAGAGTTCCAATGAAGCCTCGCATATTATTGTCGCGCCTCTGGCCCAGTCCCGTGATCGCACGGCTGCAGCACCGCTATGAGGTCCAGGTCGATCCCGACGATCGTCCCCTGACCCGCGAGACCTTTATTGCGGCAATGCGCGATTTCGATGCGCTTTGCCCCACCGTGACCGACCGCATCGGCGCGGAGATCGCAGGGGCGGCTGGCGCACGAGTGCGCATTATCGCAAACTATGGCGCCGGCACGGAACATATCGATCTTGAGGCGGCGCGCACGAATGGGCTTGCGGTCACCAACACGCCCGGCGTTTTGACGCGTGCAACAGCCGAAATCGCGATCCTGCTAATTCTTATGGCGGCGCGGCGCGCCGGCGAAGGTGAGCGCGAATTACGCGACGGCGCTTGGAGCGGCTGGCGTCCGACCCATTTGCTGGGAACGGGCATCGAGGGGCGCGTTCTAGGCCTAATCGGCTTTGGCCGTATTGGTCAGGAAACGGCGCGCATGGCGCGTGATGGCCTGGGTATGCGCATCGCCTATCATAGCCGCCAGCCGAACGTCGATCCCGAATGGAAGGACGCCGTCTATCACGGAAGCTTGGAGAGCCTTTTGGCGCAATCCGACGTGGTCTCTCTGCACTGTCCAGGCGGCCCGGCCACGCGGCATTTGATCAATCAGGAGCGGCTGAAAGCAATGAAGCCGTCCGCCATTCTGATCAACACCGCACGCGGCTCCGTTGTGGATGAAGAAGCCCTCTGCTCCGCGCTTTCGAGCGGTGTGATCGCTGCGGCGGGGCTCGACGTTTATGAGCAAGAGCCCTTCGTTTACCCCGGACTGAAAGGGCTCCAAAATGCTGTTCTGCTGCCGCATTTGGGAAGCGCTACACTGCCCACCCGCATCGCCATGGGCATGAAAACCGCGGACAATCTCGATGCGTTTTTTGACGGCGCCCTCCTGCCCGACCGCGTCGCTTGAAGAAGGGCGCCGGTCAATCCACGCATTGACGAATTATACCGGTAAGTATAATCGGTCAGCCGCCGCGCTACCCGCAAAACACCCAGAAAGCGAAAAAATGCCCTTTCAAAAGGATGTCGAAACCCTATGAGCGGTCCGCTGCAAGGCATTCGAATTTTGGAGATTGGGCATTTCGTGGCGGCGCCGTTCGCGGCTCGAGTCTTGGGTGATCTCGGCGCCGAAGTCATCAAGATTGAGCCGCCGGGCGGCGATCCGGTGCGCCAATGGGGCGCCAGCGTCGGCGGTCACGGCCCCTGGTGGAGCGTGCACGGCCGCAACAAACAGTGCATGACGGTCAACCTCAAGCACCCCAAAGCCAAAAAGATCGTGCTCGATCTGGCCGCGACCAGCGACGTGCTGCTGGAAAACTTCCGGCCCGGGCACTTGGATCGCTTTGGGCTAGATGAAGTGACGCTGCGCACGGCAAAGCCCGACCTCGTGATCACGCGCATTTCGGGGTACGGCCAAACCGGTCCCGGCCGCGACCGCGCAGCCTTTGGCGTCATTGGTGAAGCGGTGGGGGGCCTGCGTTATTTGACCGACCATGCGCCTGGCGTGGCGGATCTGCCTCCGGTGCGCACCGGGATCAGCCTCGGCGATTCCGTGGCCGGCCTCTATGCCGTGATTGGGATCATGTCGGCGCTGTGGCGCAGGGATTCCGAAAAATCGTCAGCCTCGGGCAAGGGCGCGCATATCGACGTAGCGCTGACGGAAGCCGTTCTAAGCCTGCTCGAAGGCGTGCTGCCTGAATATGGGACGCTCGGCAAAATTCGTCAGCCGACCGGCGGCGGCATAGCCACTACGGCGCCGACCAATGCCTACCGCACCAAAAGCGGACGATGGGTGTTGATCGCAGCGAATTCCGATCCGCTATTCGAGCGGTTGTGCACCATGATGGCGCTGCCGGAATTGCTCGAGGACAGCCGTTTCGCCAGTAATCAGGCGCGCGTGGCGCACACGCAAGCGCTCGACGCCGTCATCCAGAATTGGACCAGCCAGTTCGACCTCGCAGAAGTGGAGCACATGTTGGCTGAGTATGACATCCCCTCCTCGCGCATTTTCGATGCCGCCGACTGCGCCGCGGATGAACAATTCCGGGCCCGCGGCATGGTGCAAGAGATCACGGATCCGTTGCTCGGCAAAACGCTGCATCCGGGCGTAGTGCCGCGCTTTGAGGAAAACGACGCGCCGATCCGCTGGACTGGTCCGGCCATCGGCGCGCAGACCGATGAGATTCTTTTGGGTATGGTGGGTTTCAGCGAAGATAAGATCGCCGCGTTGCGCAAGGAAGGTGTCGTATGAGCATTCGGTTCGTCGAGGTCGCGCCACGCGACGGCTTTCAGCCGATCGCCGAATTCATTCCCACCGCGCAGAAGATCGCCTTCATTAAAGCCGCGCACAAAGCCGGCGCACGCGCCATCGAGGCCACCGCTTTTGTCAATCCAAACGCCGTGCCGCAATTGGCGGACGCCGCCGAAGTGCTCGCCGCAACGCAGGCGCTGGAAGGCGCGGATGCGCGCGTTTTAGTTCCCAATAGCCGCGGCGTAGAAATGGCGCTGTCTGCCGGCGCGCGGCATCTGGTCTATGTGTTTTCGGCCTCTGAATCGCACAATCAGAGCAATGTCCGCCGTAACGTCGCCGTTTCGCTGGCTGACTACCGCGCCAGCCTGACAGAATTGCCGAAAGACATCGCGGTTCGCCTCAATCTTGCAACGTCTTTTGATTGTCCGTTTGAAGGCCGGGTTGCAGAACGCCGCGTGCTAGAGTTGCTGGAGGCAGCGCTTTCCGTCCGCGAAAATATTGAGGTGGGATTGTGCGACACGACGGGGCGCGCCGATCCGGCGCATGTCGCCTCTCTCGTCACGCTGTGTAAGAAACAATTCGGCGCAACGCCGAAATGGGCGTTTCACGGCCATGACACCTATGGTCTAGGCGTGGCAAATATCGTCGCCGCCTGGGAACAGGGCGTGCGGATTTTTGATACTGCCCTGGGCGGCTTGGGCGGCTGCCCCTTCGCCCCCGGCGCGACCGGCAATACGGCGACCGAAGACGCGGTCTGGATGTTCGAACGCATGGGCGTCGACACCGGCTTTGACATGGACGCGCTGCTCGATGCGGCAAATCTCGCGATCACCTATCCCGGCGCATGTCCGGGCGGCCGTGTGAGGCAGGCGCTCACCGCGGCCCGCAAGCGCGAGGCGGCGCGGCAGCCGGCTTAGTTGCTAAGCCACCGAGCCGCCGTCGATAGGGATAGTAGAGCCGGTCATGAAATCGGTTTCGCCACTGGCGACGAACGCCACTACGCTGGCAATTTCGGCAGGCTCAGCCAGGCGTCCGACCGGCACCCAGGCCTTCACCGCCTCGATCACCTCGGTCACGGTTCCCAGCATGTCGGTGGCGGTCGGTCCCGGTTGCACGTTGTTGATGGTGATCTTCAAAGGCGCCAGATCGATCGACGCCGCGCGCACAAAGGCGGCCAGAGCGCCCTTCGTTAGCGTATACACGGCATAGCCGGGTAAGCCGGTACGCACAGCGACATTGCTGCCAATAGTGATGATGCGGCTGCCGGGTTTCATGTGCGGTATGGACGCCGACATC
>JBEVJO010000186.1:0-3487 GCA_040510175.1 Caulobacterales bacterium | reverse complement strand
GCGCATTTCCTATCCGATGGCCGCGGTCAAAGGTGGAAAGAGTGCTGAAGCAAAAGCTTTCTTGAAGTTTTTGAAAACCGACGCTTCCATCGCCGTGTTCACCAAATACGGATTCATCATCCAGTAAAATTGGCCAGCGTTTCCGAATTCGTGAAAAACTTGCTATGAATCCCGGCGGCGGAATGCGTCGCCGGGATTTGTTTCATGCGCGTCTTGATTGCTGGGGGTGGCATTGGCGGATTGAGTGCGGCCTTGTGCCTGCGCCAGTTTGGCCATGACGTCGTTGTGTTCGAACGCGCGCCGAAGCTGGAAAGCATCGGTGGCGGTATCCAGCTCAGCCCCAACGGCATGAAGGTGTTTCAGAAGCTTGGCGTGGCGGAGAGTCTCGCCGAAGGCGCCTTTCGTCCCGCAGCGCTGGAAATGCGGATGGGCCAAAGCGGCGCGCAGATTTTCCAGGCGCCGTTGGGCGATTGGGCCGTCAAGCATTGGGGCGCGCCCTATCTGCATATTCATCGCGCGGATTTAATAGACGTGCTTGCGCAAGCGCTGGAGGCGCGGGCGCCGGGCGCCTTGCGCCTCGGCGCCGGCGTGAAGCGTTACATGCAGACCGGCGCCGGCGTCACCGTGGAGCTTGAGAGCGGCGAGCATGTCGAGGGTGGCGCGCTGATCGGCGCCGACGGCATTCATTCCGTCATTCGCCAGCAGATGCAGGGCGCGCAACGGCCCCGTTTCACCGGCAATGTCGCTTGGCGCGCCACGGCGCCGATGGAGGCGCTTGGCGATCTGGCGCCGCCGCCGACCGCCTGCGTCTGGGTCGGGCCGGGGGCGCATTGCGTAACCTATCGTTTGCGCGGCGGCTCGATGGTCAATTGGGTCGGCGTGGTGGAGCGCAGCGATTGGACCAATGAATCCTGGACCGAGCAGGGCGCGCGCGAAGAGGCGCTGAAGGATTTCGAAGGCTGGCACCCGACACTGACGCGCATCATCGAAAGCGCAAGTGCGCATTATCGCTGGGCGCTGTTCGATCGCGCGCCGCTGGAGCATTGGATCAATGGCCGTGTGGCGCTGTTGGGCGACGCCTGCCACCCGATGCTGCCCTTCATGGCGCAGGGCGCCGTGATGGCGATCGAGGATGCGTGGATGCTGGCATCTTGCCTGGCCCGCAACGATGTCGCGGCCGCTTTCCGGGCTTATCAAGAGAAGCGTTTGCAACGCACGGCGCGGGCGCAGACCGCGTCGCGCCAGAACGCCCCCACCTTCCATCAGCGCGAAACCGCCGCGCAACTGGCGGCCTATGGGCCGATGTGGCTGGCGGGACGGCTGGCGCCGCAACTCATCCGGAAGCGGCTGGATGAGTTTTACGCTTATGACGTGACCAAAGCCTGACTCTGAATTTGGCGGCTGAACCGCGGGCTGTGCGCCAAAGCGGGAGTGGATGCGAGTGCTGCATTTTAGCTATTAAGAACTATTTGCAAATATAGTTGCCGGGTGTTAGCAGAGAGGTCTTCAGACGCTCCCTTGTGAGCGTCTCCTCCCTCGACCTTGCTGGGCGGCTCCGCGCCGCCCAGCATTTTTCTTTCCGCCGGGCAGTCGCCGGAACGACGGCGGCTTTGACGGTTGGTGTCAGCCAGCAAAGCGCGGCTCCGGCAGACCGCGCGCGCCCAATCCGTCGATCACGAACAAGCAGCCGTCCTCCGGCGCGCTTGGCCGGCCGAACACGCTGGGATCGAGCGAGGTGACGAACAAACGATCGAGGTTCGGCCCGCCAAACATTACGCTGGTCGGAAGTTTCACCGGCATCTCGATTTTACGCTCAAGTTTGCCGTCCGGCCGGAACGCGGCGACGGCGCCGCCTTCGCAGATCGCGGTCCAATACAATCCGTCCGCATCCACAGTGGCGCCGTCCGGCAGGCCGCCGAGCGCGTGCGTTTTGGCGAAGATGCGCCGGTTCGCCGCCGCGCCGGTCTCCGGGTCGTAATCGTATTGATAGATTTCGTGCGGTAGCGTGTCGGCGGCGTAGAGAACGCGATTGTCCGGCGACCAGCACGGCCCGTTCGTGATGCAATAGCCGTCGTCCAAAGGCTGCAGAGCGCTGTCCGGACTGAGCGAATACAGTGCGCCGATCTTATCCTTCATTGCGGTATCCATCGTCCCGACAATGAAGCGTCCGCGGCGATCGACTTTGCCGTCATTGAATTGCACGGACGGATCGAGCTTGGGCAAAAGCGCGAAGGGCTCAATGCGGCCGCCGTCGAAATCCAGCGCATGCACGCCGTTCTTTAGCGCGACGAGCGCACCGCCTTTTGCGCGCAAGGCCAGTGAGCCGATGACATCCGGCATTTCCCAGAGGCGGCTGTCGCCGGTTTCAGGATCAAACCGCAGCAGCTTCTTGCCGATCAGGTCGACAAAGAACAAAGCCTGTTCCGTCTGATCCCAGAGAGGACCTTCGCCGACCACCGACCGTGGCGCATTGAGCTTTTCGATCTTCATAGGCCGTCCCATCTACAACCAAGGATTATATTTAACAAATAATACACCCAAAGAGTCAAGCGGTGCGCGGCATCACGATCTTAGGCGTTCCCTAGGGCCGTCGCAGCTTGATGATGGCGCGCCGCCGCGATACGCCTGCTATCGGCAGCAGCGAGTTCGATCGGGCGCAAAATAAGCTGAGCCACCGGGAGGAACATATGAGCACGGCGACGGACGCATTGCCCGCATCGGTTCGCGGCAATTCCGCGAACAGCATCGGCTGGTTGTTGGTGGCGCTGTTCGCCTTCTGCAATCTCGCCCCTGCACTGACGGACGGCATGCCGCCGTTTTTGTCGTTGCTCGGCAGCTTCACGCTGGTCGCATTCGGAATCGTGCACGGCGCATCGCGCTATGGTTTGAACAGAATGCTCATCGCCGTCGCGATCGTCTTCGTGCTGGGCATGATCATTGAGAATATCAGCGTGGTGACGGGCTTTCCGTTCGGTTTCTTCCAGCACACGGATATTTTCGGGCCGAAGCTAATCGCCATCCCATATTTGATCGGCTTTTTGTATTTCACGCTGACCTATACCGGCTGGGCGATCGCCAATCTGCTGCTGGGCGATGCGGATGCGGACGGCAAGCCGACGTCGATTCTGGCCTTGCCGCTGGTGGGGGCGTTTATTCCCGCCGCGATGGATGCGACTTTCGATCCCATCGGCGCGACGCTCAATCACGGCTGGATATTCAAGGGCGGCGGCGGCTTCTATGGCGTGCCGCTGGAAAACTTCCTGGGCATCATGTTCGTCAATTATGTCTGCTATCAGATCTTCATGCTCTATCTGGCTCGCAAGCCCGCCGCGGTCCGCTCAGGCCAGTCGATTGGCTGGCAGCTGCAGCCGGTCGCCGTGCTCGGCGTTTTCGCGATCACGCCTTTGATCCTGATGGCGACCAAGCCCGACGTGACCGCGACCGATGACGGCGGGGCGATCTGGCGCAGCAGCCACATGTATGAGGG
>JBEVJO010000185.1:0-5381 GCA_040510175.1 Caulobacterales bacterium | reverse complement strand
GGGTCGAGCGCATGCTTGCCGGTCAGACGCTCCAAACGGTCGAGTTCATCTAGACGTTCGGCCCGCTGCAGCGCTTCGCGGGCTCCGGGATGAAACTCGTATCGACCGAACAGATCGCGCACGCCGAGCCGTTCTTTCTCCAGCCAGGTGGTGCGCAGATCCAGGGCTTTGTCGATTGCGTCCAACTTCGGGAGCAACGGCTCCTGCCCCACCCACAGCCGTTCCAGCTCTTGATCCAGTGCGGTAAACGCTCGCGCTTCGACCAGGCGCTCAGGCGACGCTGGAAAGACGGCGCGCACTGAGACCGGCCCTTGGCCCTGTCGGGACGGCGCGATCTCCACCACGCCTGATTTCTCCAGTCCCAGGATCGCTCGAGCGCTGGTATTGATAAAGACAGGCGCGCCCTGTTCGGGCTGAAGGATGAGATACGCGCGTCTGCCGTCCTCACCGCGCGGCCCAAGATCAAGAATTTCGCCAATCACGCGGCCATGGTCAGGCGCATAGAGCCGAGGCCGCTTGCCGCCAGGCTGCAGCGGCCGGTTGAGGGTTTTCTTGATATCCAACTTACGGCCGATGCGCTCCAATTGGATCTTCCAGTCCGGCTCAAGCTGGATCACATCGCGCTTGATCTCGCGCCCCAATCCCATGCGCACCAGTTCACGGGCGCGACCGCGCATGGCGGCGGCAAGACCCG
Source organism: Caulobacterales bacterium (assembly GCA_040510175.1). Lineage (GTDB taxonomy): Bacteria > Pseudomonadota > Alphaproteobacteria > Caulobacterales > Aquidulcibacteraceae > JBEVJO01. The sequence goes on along the minus strand of JBEVJO010000185.1, from coordinate 4,687 downwards.
GCTCCAGATCCTTGCCGACGGATTGGATGCGGACCGGCATTCGCAGCTCCGTATGGCGCTCCAGCGTGCGGTCGAGCTGGGTCTCGCGTAAAGAGCGCACCTCTCGCTCCAAGGCGAGGCGCTCGTCCTCGCGGCCGCGATCGCCCAGCATCAAAGTGGCGACGTCCCGGGCGGCATGCCGGATGCCATGCGCCCCATACTCCCTCGGGATGATCAGCTCCGGCCCATCGCGCCGCCGGCCGCGCAGGATAACATGCACATGTGGGCTGTCGGTATTGTGGTGGTCGGCCGCGACCCATTCCAGGTCATAGCCCAGGTCCCGCTCCATGCGCTCCATAACGGCGCGCGTGAAATCCTGCATGTCCACCATGCGGGCGCCGCTTTCAGGGGCCAGCATCAGGCGCATGTGACGCAGATCATCCCGCTCCCAGATCGCTAAGCGCTCTGCCACATCCTGCGCCGCACCGTCGCGCTCATAAAACGTACCCGGCTCGCCTTCAGGCCCCGCCCCATCCCGTTGCAGATACTTGCCATGCGCGACGAGCTTACCAGCGCCGGCGCCGCCATGACCCGGAAAGTGTAGTTTGACGATGACGCGCTGGCGCGGATCGGCGGCGAAGCCTGATCGCGCTTTGATGCGCGATTGGCTGAAGCCTTGGCGCTTGCCGGAAGCCTTAATGGTCGCCATCGCGCCAAGACGGCCGCTGCGATGGCCGTGGCCGATCTTCCCCTCAAGAGAGTCGTCGCTGCGAAAAAGGTCGTAACCGCGCACGGCCTTGAGCGCCGCGTCACGAAACGCGGGCCGCAGCAGTGCGCTACCGCGAATGAGATCATTCTGTGCGCCGGTTGACACGAAGGAATTACCCGCTTCGCAGCGATGCATGCGCGCACCGCAAATAACCGTGCAAATTTGCGGTATACGGTGCGAAAAAACCAATGGCTGCAAGCCGTTGGAGAACAACCACCGCACTCTCTATCTTGCTCTCTCAAATTTTAGGTCGAGTCGGAGGTTATTTTGGCTTTGCCGATGGTCTGTGTACGGCGATTCGAGAAATTGCCGAGACGCCCTCTAGCGTCGCCGCGCGTCGCCGGGCGTCTCCGTATGTTGGCGCAGAGCTTAAATTTTACGCCAGACGCCTTCGATCAAATGGAGTGAAACCGGGCCCCAATAGCGCCCATCGAAACTGTCGGCGGTTTCGCCTAAGAGAAGAACTTCGTCTTCATGCAAAACGCGGCAACCGGACCAGATCGGCGCCGCGTCATTCTTAGCGGACCCGATAGGAAGTTCTCTTCGACGTGGGATTGGGACGCCATCATTGACGACCATCGCAGAGCCGTCGGCGCAGACTTTATCGCCAACCACGGCGGCGACATGTTTGATGAACCGGTTTTGGGGGCCGTTAAAATGCCGCGCCGCCGCCATTTGCGGCGCGACGTCTTTGGCGCGCACAGTAACGATGGAAGCCTTCGAAATTTTCGCAGGCGCCCCACTGCCAATGCGCCAATAGAGGCCCACCGGCATACTTTTAGAGTGATTATAGAGCGCCAAATCAGAGCTGTGTGGAAGGAGCGCCATAGTAAGGCCGGTGACCGCCGCGGCCGACACGAACAATTTCTTTAGCGTCAAAACCATGCCCGAAGCAGCCACAAAGCGTGGGCCTAGTCACCCAAAAACTAGCTTTAGGCCGATGGGCTAAGACTAAAGTTCGAGGGCGAACTGGGTATCTTCGGGAGTCTTCTCCGCCCGCACATTGAAGAAAAAATCATCCGCCAACGCGCGTAAGATCAGCGTCCGCCGTTGCAGTCGGATGGTGGGGACATGGCGCTCTTGAAGCAGTGAGAATAGGTCGGGGCGAGATACACCGTAGCGACTGCAGGCTGCCGCTACGCTAATGGTCAACGCATCCGCCATAATATCCCTCACCCACGCGAAAGACGCGCAAACCAAAATTAAGGAAAACTGAGTCGCAGCATCACGCAATGGGCAGATAGGACGTTTGGAAACCTGATTTTAACGGTCAATTCTTGTTTACGGCGAGCACGGATTGTCTAGACTCGCGCCTTGAGGACGATTGTCGATGTGATGCGAGAAGCTGGGAACGGGCCCCCAGCTTCTCGCAGCGACGCTCAGCCAACCTGTTGGGCGTGCATCCAGTCAGCGATCTGTTGAGCCTTGGATGCGGCCGTGAAGATTGCTCGACGATCGTCCTTCAAAAGATCGATCCACGAGGAGATGTAAGCGGCGTGATCCGGGCGCGGATGGTGGGCGATGCCCAACTCCGCAAGCACAAAACCGGCCGCCAGTTCGACGCAAATTTCCTCCGCCGCGTAGGTTTGCGTGCCGAAGCGGCTCATGAGATTCCGGTCCAGGCGATGCTTGGCGCCGGTGGCGTGGCCGCATTCATGGATCGCTACGGCGTAGAAGGAGGCGGCATCCCGGAAGCGCTCGAAATCCGGCAGATGCACCGTATCGGTCGAAGGCGTGTAATAGGCCTCGGCCCCGCCAGCCGCGATGTCGATGCCCAAGGCGGCGAGGAAGGCGTCAGCATTCGCGTCCCGCTCGCTCTCGGGCAGAATGGGCGTCTCGGGCAATTCGAAACCTTCAACCTGATCGGCGTTGAAGACAGAATAGCCTCTAGCGATGACGCGGCCGCGGCGCTTTTCATCGCCCTCATCGGCTTCATTTGCGGCGGATGGACTGTCCGCGGATTTCCAGAAAATCACCGTGCTGGCGCATGCGCCCTTACGCACTTGGGCGCCGCGTTCGGACCATTGCTTATAGGTGCCCCACAGACCAGAGCCGAAGCCAAGCCCTACTCCCGCTGCCCACAACGCCAGAATGTTGACGCCGCGATAGGGTTTGCCGGAGGCGACATTGATGGGACGGACGATGGGCGAGCCATCATGATGCCAGGGCATGGCAAATTCGCTGGGCCCATATTCCATGGCCTCGACGATTTCCTTGGTGATGCGCGTGTAAATATCCTCGCGGGAGGATTTGAGTTGGTTTGACATGAGACGGCTCCAGCCGTCCAGGCTGTGCGATCGGGATGATTGCCGCCCGGCGACGAAGCCGCCCCCTGCGGCGGGCGGCCGCGCCCGGCACCCGTCAGGGCCGCAATGTCAATGGAGGACGGCGAAGCCGTTGCGGGGCGTGGCCGCTTGCCGCGCGGCTCAAAGGAGCCGGGCAGCGGTCATCCCGCGCAACGGACGTTGATCGTGTATTGGGACCGCTTAAACCAAGACGCTAAATTGCGATCTTGGTCTCAATCGCATCGTAATCGGCTTGAATGCCACCATTCGCGGCGTCGAGAAGGCCAGCGGCCGTCAGCGCTTGGACGTCCGCATGGACATTGCTGTAGTCGCGCCCCAACGCCGTCGCCAAGGCGCGAACGCTCGCCACCTTGTGTCTGCGAACATAGTGCAGCAACTCCATACGCTTGCCGGTCAGAACGCGCGCGAGCGCATCCCAACTCTCAAACGCCAGATGACGCTCACGGAAGGTCTCGCCATTTTGACCGCGCCGCCACGCATCGATAAAGCGCTGCGTCGCTTCTTCTTCCATCGCGCCGCCGACAGTGATTTTTACGTCGCTCATGTGCCGCCTCGTAAAGTGTGCACGTCGGACCAAAAGTCGGCCATCAATTGCTCGACCGTGCTGAACGCGTACGTCGTTTCTGTACCCTGAAAATGCCGGTGGTCTCCCTTGCCGCGCTCATTGTCATACCCGACCTCGCGGCTCCCTGGATAACCGTAAAACAGCGAATATTTCAGGTCGTGACCTGACGGCGGCACGGGAGACGGCACCCGCCAAAGCACCATTTCGACAATTGCGCCGTCGTCGTAATCGATGCGCTGACGAAAGAGCAGTTCCGCTGCCATACACATTCTATGGCATATAATACCATATGGTGTCAAGAGCCATAGGGGCAACAAAAGCCGCCTGGACGGAAATTGACGGCGGCGCCGCCGTCACGGCGTGGTCGCCGGCGGGACAAAGCCCGCCGGCCTGTAGCTTCACGCGGGCAATTGAAGGTCTTGCGGCTGAGGGTCGCGCGCCTTGCCGCGGGCGAGCACTTCCAGATCCCCGAACGGTCCGACCACGAATTCGATCGCATAGCGGGTTTCGCCGCGCTCGGTCTCATAGGACGTGGGCCGGATCTGTCCGGTCACCCGGATGCGTGTGCCCTTCTGCACCGAGGCCTCGATGCGGGCGACTTTCGGCGAGGGAAAGACGACGACGCGATGCCAGAAGGTTTTTTCGGCCCATTCGCCGCCATTGGCGCCAGTGTCGCGCTTCCAGCGTTCGGAGGTGGCGATGGACAGAATGGCGAGCTTCTTGCCGCCCTTGATGTCTTTGAACTCGACGTTGCCAACGTTTCCAACCAGTTCAAATGATGCCTTGTCCATGATGCTTGCTCCTTGCCTGGCGGAGAAGTCCGTCAGGGTCGCGCTTGCGACGCCCTTGGAAAAGCGGACCGCTCAGGGAGCGTCAGCGTCGTGGATGCAAGAGGTTGGTGCGGTCTGCAGACGCGCTCGCGCGGCGAAGCCTCGGCCTCTTGCGTCCGCGCCCGAGGGCCGCGTCATGGGCGGAGGCGAAAGAGCGCCCTGACAGGCTCATCGCCAAAGAAGCAAACGAGTGTTTGCGCATTTGAAATGGGTGGAGCGCCAATGGCGCATCCATGCG
>JBEVJO010000184.1:0-2666 GCA_040510175.1 Caulobacterales bacterium | reverse complement strand
GTCTGCCCTTACAGCGCCGTGGACTTCGAGTTTTCGCCGCGGCGCGGCCTATCGCGGTCCCTATCTGGAAGCGACCGCGCCTGTGATGCGTGACGGCCAGACTTATGGCGCTGTGTTTCTGCGAGCGGGGCGGGAGCCGCTGCTCGTCCGGCTCGGCCGCCATGCGCCGGTCGGGCTTTTGATGATCATGGCCGCTTTGGTGCTGTTCGTGTCGGGCGCGGCGCAAAGTGCGCTGTCCAAAGCCAATGCCGAACTGCAGGCGCGGGCAAACGAGCTGACGACGACCAATGCACGGCTGGAAGCGGAAATGGAGCAGCGCAAGCTGGCCGAGGAATCGCTTTTGCAGAGCCGCAAAATGGAGGCGATCGGTCAATTGACCGGTGGAGTCGCGCACGACTTCAACAATTTATTGATGGTGATTTCAGGCGGCCTGCGTTTGCTGGAGAAACAAAGCGATCAGCCGGAGCGGCGGCGTAAGACGACCGATGCGATGAACCAGGCGGTTGAGCGGGGCGCCGGCCTGACGCGACAATTGCTGGCCTTCGCCCGGCGTGAGTCGCTTGAATTGAAAACCATCGATGTGGCGCAGCAGTTGTCCGGCATGAGCGCATTGCTGGAGCGCTCCTTGCGCGCCGATGTTCTGTTGGAAGTGAAGCTTCCGTCCGATCTGCCGCCCATCAAGACCGATCCGGGCAAGTTTGAACTCGCCATTCTGAATCTGTGCGTAAATGCGCGAGACGCCATGCCCAAGGGCGGTTTGCTCACCATCACAGCGCACACCGCCGCGACGGATAAGAGCATTGTCGAAGTGATTGTGAAAGACACCGGCACGGGCATCCCGCCTGATGTGCTGGAGCGGATTTTTGAGCCGTACTTCACCACGAAACAGGTGGGGCACGGCACAGGGCTGGGCTTAGCGCAGGTTTATGGCTTTGCGCGACAAAACGGCGGTTCGGTGCGCATCGAAACCAAGGTCAATGCCGGCACCAGCGTGATCCTGTCTTTGCCAGTGTCGGACGAGGCGCTGGCCTCTGAGCCGCAACAAATTGAGCAACGCCAGTCGCCCACGCAGCCGCGATCGATTTTGGTGGTCGAGGACGACGATCAAGTCGCCGTGACGGTCGGGGCCATGCTCGAGGAATTGGGGCATCGCTATATCCGGGCCAGTTCCGCCGCCGAAGCCCTGCAGGTGCTGCAACAGGAACGGGATTTCGACATCGTGTTTTCGGACATCATCATGCCGGGGGGCAAAAGCGGCATCGAACTGGCGGATGAACTTGAAAAATCCATGCCGGAGATGCCGGTATTGTTGACCACGGGCTATAGCGGGCGCGGTGATGTCACGGTGCGTCGGCCGCTTTTGCGTAAACCCTATCTGTTGGATGAATTGCGCGAGGCGATCGCTTCGGTTGCGCGCGCATCTTGACGCGCTCGCGGAGGGCTGGGTCACAAACCGGCGATGGCCTTTTGCATGTCGTCGAACGCGAACGGCTTCAGTAGAACCGCAAACGTTTCCTGGGAGCGGGTCGCTTCGGAAGGGTAACCAGTGATGAGCAAAACAGGCAGTTCCGGAAGTTCGGTCCGCGCCGCTTTCGCCAGTTCAAAGCCGTCCATGGCCGTGCCCAGGATGATGTCGCTGACCAGGAGATTGACGTCCTCCAAACTCAGCGCGACAAGGGCGTCCTTGGCGTTGGAGCAATACTTTACGTAATAACCCAGCTCTTCCAGGTAGCTAGCCACCAAGTCGGCGAGTTCGGTATTGTCTTCGACCAAAAGGGCGTTGCGTCTTTCCTGCATCTCAATCGTCCCTGCAATTCGTAGCGATGCGGCCATTCTGATTTCGGCAGCTTAGCCTCACCTCTACTCGCGATGCGATCCCCAATTGGGTAATCGTGCACGAAGCGTCCAATATTTGCGAGAAAAGCGGGAGCGATTTTTGATTTTAATCTATCCGCTCGACGCGGACGTCCTGCGATAGCAATTTGCAGGGGCCCGAGGTGGAGAGAAAAGCAATATCCGCGGCATCGCGGCCGACGCCAATGCGCACCATGCCTTTCGGCTCGGCCAAACGCGTTGCGTCAGCGAGCCACCAGCGGCCTTCCAGATAGACTTCAAACACCGCGTGAAAGTCAGGCGGATCGAGATCAAGCGCATAGGCGCTCACGGCGCGGGCCGGAATGCTGAGCGCACGGCACAAGGTAATGCCTAAATGCGCGAAGTCGCGGCAGACGCCGGCGCGATCGACAAATGTGCGCTGTGCGGTGGTTTCAGCATTGGAAACGCCAGGCGTGTAATCGACGTGGGTATAAATCCAGTCGAGGACCGCGAGCACTGCGCCAGAGCCTTCGAGCGCGCCGAACTCACGCTGTGCGAAGCGGCCGAAGAGATCGGATGGGCAATAGCGGCTGGCGGTTAGGTATTGTAGCGCCGGGGCAGGAAGATCGATCCAATCGTGGGCGCGCAAACCTGGGCGCAAGGCTTCGCGGCGGCCATTGTCGATGATCGCTTCGTAGCGAATGCTGGTTTCGCCAGAGAACCGGCACCGGAAGCGCCGTTCGCCGCGCTCGTCGGCGGGATCCTGCACCCGCCGCAGCGCCTCTGGAAGAAACAGGGCTTCTTCCAGAATGGTTTGATCGTCGGAGTGCGCCGCCTGGATCGACACAATG
>JBEVJO010000183.1:0-3751 GCA_040510175.1 Caulobacterales bacterium | reverse complement strand
CGGGCGCATTCATCGGCGGCTTGGACCGTCTTTTTCTGAGCGGAATGACGTTCGATGGCGCGCACTCATTGGCGCCGACCATCCCGGAAGCTTTGTTCATGCTCTACCAGATGACCTTTGCGGTCATCACGTGCGCGCTTGTCGGCGGCGCGGTGGCGGACAGGATGAAATTTTCCGCCTTTTTGGCGTTTTGCGCACTCTGGTTTTTGATCGTGTATGTCCCGGTGGCGCATTGGGTCTGGGGCGGCGGGTTCCTTGGCCAGATGGGCGCGCTGGATTTCGCCGGCGGCATGGTGGTGCACATCACGGCGGGCGTGGCCGGCCTTGTCGCCGCGCTGGTGCTGGGACCGCGCACGGGCTTCGGCAAGGAAAACCTGGCGCCGTTTGACCTGTCCCTGGCGGTCGTCGGCACTGGCCTGCTTTGGGTGGGCTGGTTCGGCTTCAATGGCGGATCCGCGCTCAGCGCCGGCCCGCGCGCCGTTTATGCAATTGGCGCAACGCACTTCGCCGCTTGCGCCGGCGCGTTGACCTGGAGCGCGCTGGAATGGCTTGAGCGGAAAAAGCCGTCTGTGCTGGGCATGATCTCCGGCGCGGTCGCCGGGCTCGGCACCATCACGGCGGCGTCCGGCTATGTTCTGCCGCAACATGGATTGATCATTGGCGTGATCGCCGGAGCGGTCTGCTATTGGGCCTGTATTCGCTTGAAGGTCGCGTTGAAATACGACGACTCGCTCGACGTATTCGGCGTGCATGGAGTCGGCGGAATTCTTGGCACGATCCTTACCGGCGTGTTCGCGACCGGAGTGCTCTCTGCCACGGCGGCAGACCCGGATGGCTTGCCGGGTTTGATTGACGGCAATGCAGCGCAGGTGGGCGTTCAATTGATCGGCGTCGGCGCGACGGTCGCGTGGTGCGCTTTCGGAACGTGGGGAATACTCGCGATCCTGAAGCCGGTCATGGGATTGCGCGTGACAACGGATCAGGAACGCGAAGGTCTGGATCTTTCGCTGCACGGCGAAACGATCCACCAATAATCCTATTCGCGCGGCGGCATACCGCCGCCGCCGCGACCTGGAGGGCCGCGCCGCGCTTCGCCGTCCTCCGGACCGCCTTCAGATTCGGCGCCTTTGGCGCTCGGCGTAACCTTGGTCAATTCCTCCTGGGTGAGGACCTTGTCCTTGTCGAGGTCCAGACCTTCGGCGGTGGCGAGCAGTTCTTCGCGGAATTCGCTCTGCGTGATGCGGCCGTCGACATCGCGATCAAAGTCGAGGCGAAATGGCGGGGCGGAATTTCCGCCCAGCGCCGCTCTGCTGAAAGCCTCAAATTCCAAAGGCGAAATGGAACGGTCCTGATCGACATCGGCCGAGGCAAAGGCTTTCGATATGCCTGCCTCGAGTTCGGGCCACGTGACTCGATAATCCATGTCGGCGTCAAACCGCGAAAACAGCAAGCCGACGACTGACGGCGTTTTACGCATTGCGCGCTCGGCAGGGCCGGGGCCGGGCGGCTTTCGATTACCGGCGCAGGCCGTCACGCACATGAGCGCCGCTAAACCCATCGCCGTCAGAACGCTTTTACGCATTATCCGTCCCACCTATTGAGCCCGATTTTCGTTCTCTTCCGAACGCACGAGCTTCTGCTATCCGTCTCGCCAGGACGCAAATGTGACAGGCAAGGCGCTTTTTACAGTCCAGCGCGCGACAGCATCGCGCTGCCGCCGCTTTCCGCATTATCCGCGAATTCCCGGAATATGCCAAACAACTCGCGTCCCGTACCAGGGCCTGCTGCGTTGGGGCTCGGCGCGTCTGCGATCCGGTTGTCCCATTCCGTCGCCGGCGCCAGAACAGCGAGCATGCCGGAATTGGCGTCGACGCGGATGATGTCGCCGTCCCGCACCTTGGCGAGCGGACCGCCGGCCACTGCTTCGGGGTGAACATGGATGGCGCAAGGCGCCTTGCCGGAGGCGCCCGACATCCGGCCATCGGTCACGAGCGCTACCCTGAACCCGCGATTTAGTAGAACACCCATGGGTGGGGTCAGCTTATGCAGTTCCGGCATGCCGTTCGCGCGCGGCCCCTGAAAGCGCACCACGATCACGCAATCCCGATCCAGTTCTCCCGTCTTGAAGGCGGCGAGGGCGTCTTCCTGGCTGTCGAAGACGCGCGCCGGAGCCTCGACCGTCCATAAGTCAGGGACGACGGCAGAGGTTTTGAACATGCCGCGCCCAAGATTGCCCTGCACGACTTTCATGCCGCCTTCCGGATCAAAAGCTGCATCAAGGTTCCGCAACACCGTTTCGTCCTCCGAGCGCTCCGGGGCGTCGATCCAGGTCAGCGAATTATCCTGCAGGATCGGCGTGCGCGTATAAGCGTGCAGATCGGCGCCCGCCACGGTTTGCAAATCGGCGTGCAGCAATCCTGCATCGATCAGCTCACGGATGAAAAATCCCGTCCCACCCGCCGCCTGAAAGTCGTTCACATCGGCGGACCCGTTTGGATAAATTCGCGCGAGGAGAGGGGTAATCGCAGAAAGGTCGGCGAAATCGTCCCAATTGACTTTGATGCCGGCAGCGCGCGCGATGGCAGGAATGTGGATCGCGTGATTGGTCGACCCGCCGCTCGCCAGCAGCGCGACGATGGCGTTGACCATCGCCTTCTCATTCACAGCGCGTCCAAGAGGGCGATAGGAGTCGCCGAGCGCTGTCGAACTCGCCGCCGCATGGACGGCCGCGCGCGTGAGCGCTTGCCGCAACGGCGTATTGGGTGGCACGAAGGCTGCGCCTGGCACGTGCAGTCCCATCGCTTCCATCAGCATCTGGTTGGAATTGGCGGTGCCGTAAAACGTGCAGGTGCCTGGCGCGTGAAACGATTTCGCTTCGGCCTCCAGAAGTTCGGCTTGCGTTGCCTGACCGGCGGCGAAGCGTTCGCGCACCTTGGTCTTTTCCTTGTTCGGCATGCCGGACGGCATCGGTCCGCCCGGCACGAACACGCAAGGCAGGTGGCCGAAGCGCAGTGCACCGATCAAAAGGCCCGGGACGATTTTGTCGCAAATACCGAGCAGCAATACGCCGTCGAAGACGTCATGGCTCAATGCGACCGCCGTCGACATAGCGATCGTGTCGCGGCTGAACAGGGACATTTGCATGCCGTGCTGGCCCTGCGTGACGCCATCGCACATCGCAGGCACGCCACCCGCCACTTGCGCGGTCGCGCCGATCTCGCGGGCTGCGATCTTGATCAGTGGTGGATAGGCGCCATAGGGCTGATGCGTCGACAGCATGTCATTGTAGCTGGTGACGATCGCCAGATTGGGGCCGGACGCCGCCAGAAAGGCAGGCTTGTCATCTTCACTCGCCGCGGCGGCGTGTGCGGCGTTGCTGCAGGCGTGGTTCCGCCGCGCCGGGCCTTGCGGCTTCGCCGCATCGATGAGCGCCAGATACTCGCTGCGCGATTGCCGGCTGCGCTCGACGATGCGCTCGGTGACGCTGGCGACGACGGGATGAGTCATGTCTTGGCTCCCCAATAGCAGGTGGGCGCAGCGCGGGAATGCCGCAAGAGCGATGCGATGGGCAGGTCCGCTTGTTCGCCGCGCGCCACAGCGTCGAGCAAAGCGCGTTTTTGTTCGCCCGCGATCAGCAGGCAGACTCGCTCCGCCTTAAGAATGGCGCTGAGTGTAAGACTGAGGCGCGGTGGATCGCGGTCCGGCACAGCCACCGCAAACGCCTCGCTCTGCGGATCGAGATTGCGCGCCA
>JBEVJO010000182.1:0-6542 GCA_040510175.1 Caulobacterales bacterium | reverse complement strand
GGGCCGATGCCGCGCTCGACCGAGGAATGGCTGATGTCGCGCTCATGCCAGAGCGTGACATTCTCCATCGCTGGGACGACTGCGGAGCGCACCAGGCGCGCCAGACCCGTGAGATTTTCCGTCAGCACCGGATTGCGCTTGTGCGGCATGGCGGAGGAGCCCTTCTGGCCCTTGCCGAACTTTTCTTCCGCCTCCAGCACTTCGGTGCGCTGCATGTGGCGGATTTCCGTGGCCAGACGTTCGATCGACGAAGCGATTACGCCCAAGGCCGCGAAGAACGCTGCGTGGCGGTCGCGCGGGATCACCTGCGTGGAGACCGGCTCGACGGTCAGACCCAAGACCTTCGCCACGCGCTCTTCCACCAGCGGATCGACATTGGCGAAGGTGCCCACGGCGCCGGAAATGGCGCAGGTGGCGATCTCCGCGCGGGCGTTGAGAAGCCGCTGCCGATTGCGCTGCCATTCGACATAATAGCCAGCGAGTTTGAGGCCGAACGTGGTGGGTTCAGCGTGGACGCCATGCGAGCGGCCGATCGTCGGCGTCATTTTGTGTTCGAGCGCGCGGGTCTTCAGCGCCGCCAGAACGCGATCCACGCCTTTGAGCAACAGGTCCGAGGCGCGCGCCAATTGAATGGCGAGGCAGGTGTCGAGCATGTCCGACGACGTCATGCCCTGGTGCAGGAAGCGGGCGTCGGCGCCGGCGTTCTCGGCGACGTTGGTCAGGAAGGCGATGACATCGTGCTTCACTTCGCGTTCGATCTCATCAATGCGGGCGGGGTTGAAGGCGGGGCCTTTTTTCAGCCCCTGGCGGATTTTAGCGGGCGCATCCGCAGGGATGGTCCCCATCTCGGCCATGACGTCAGCGGCGGCCAGTTCGATTTCCAGCCAGATCCCGTATTTGCTCTCATCGGTCCAAAGCGCCGCCATTTCGGGGCGGGCGTAACGCGGAATCATGGCGTGTCCTGGTGTTCTGAAAGTGACGCGCTTGGCTTATGGCGCGAAGCGGCAGGGCGCAAGCTTTGAGGCTGCCCCCAGCCTCCCTGTAGCGCCGGAACAGAGGAAATCCTTAGTGTTCCTCATCGTCGTGGATGGAGCGGCGCGGCTTTTTCGGTTTCGGCTCCGGCTTGGGCAGACCGCTATCCACATGCAAGGTTCGGGCGGCGCGGGCAAAATGGGCGGCGGCCCAGAGCAGCAATGCGGTGATGACGAACATTGCTTGGCGCAGGCCTGAAGCGGCTGCGGCGGCGCAGGATTGTTCGTTGCCCGCCAGCACACGATTGGCGCAGGCTGTCGCATAGTCCAGGCCGTGAAACATCATCGCTGGATCGAAATTGGCGGCCGCGAACTTGTTGCTGACGATTCCGAGCGCGAGCGGGCCAAGCCCCATCCCGACAATTCCGATAAAGAACATGGTCCAGCCGACGCTCATGGCGCGGCTCTCATAGGGGGCGGCGTCCAGAATGCTGGCGAAGGCCGGTGCGAAACTCATGCACAAGAGGATGATGCCGAGGACCATCAGCGCGCTCAACAGCCAGAGCGCGCCTTGAATGAGCGCGAGCGCAAAAACGACGGCGGCCAAAACGCAGACCATCGCTGGAATGCGGGCCTGGAATCTGAAATCGCGCACTGTCCAGCGCTGCGCCAGGGCGCCGCCCGCATAAATACCGAGTGCGCCGCCCAGGCCATTGATCAGTGCCGCCAGCGCTCCGGCCTGCATGTCGGAGAGCGGATAATTACGCGCCAAGAGCGCCAACATGAATTTGAAAAACGCGAAGCCGACAAAAGCGACCAGGGTGAGACCGATCGTGAGATGCAGCAGGCTGGGTTTCTTGCTTCGCGGTCCCAGCGGCGCCGTATGGAGTTCATGGTCGTCATGGGTAATCGGTTCATGACGTGGGCGGCCTTTTGAGATCACGGCGCGAAACAGAAACGCCATCACCACGCCCGGCGCGCCAATGGCGAAGCAGGCAATGCGCCAATTATATTCCTGCGTGATCCAGGAGCTGAGCAAACCGCCGGCCATCAGCCCGATGGGAATCCCAAGACTGAAAATGCCGATCGCGCGGGCGCGTTCTCCCGTGTGGCGATAGTCGGCGATGATGGACAATGCGGCGGGCGTCAACGCCGCGAGGCAGAACGCGGCGCCCATGCGGCCCCCGAACAGCTGCCAAAAATTCCAGGCGAAACCGCACGCCAAAGTAAAGCCGCCCCACAACAAAAGGGACAGCGTAATGATCCAACGCCGGTTGACGCGGTCGGCCAGTTTCGCCAGCGGCAGCGCAGCCAGAGCATAGACGAGCGCCAGCGCCGCGCCGAACAATGGGCCGGACTGCAAATCGCTCAGGTGGAATTCTTCTCTGACGGATTTTCGTAAGCTGGCGATCAAAGCTACATCGGCATAGCTGACCGCGAACGCCACAAGGAGCATCGACAGTATGCGCTTCGCGCCGCGCAAATCCGGCGCTTCGCCTTCTGGCGTTGCGGCCATTCTGTCTCCCCTTGGTGGAGTTTCCCCCGCCAATTGCTTACGCCCCCACGGCGGCTCTTGTTTACGTCATGCTGCGGCGCGGGCGAAAGGGGCTTTATCGGTGGGATGTGGATTACGCCGAGAGTGTTGAATCCAACTGAAATCTCAGATGCGCGGACGGCGCCTACATCAGGCCCAGGGACTTGAAGCTCGCGGTGAAGTTCGAGCCGATCACCAGATGGTCGTGAACCGTTACGCCGACGGTCTTTGTCGCGGCGACCACCTGCTTGGTAATTTCGACGTCGGCTTTCGAAGGGGTGGGATCGCCGGACGGGTGGTTGTGGACCAGGATGATCGCGGAGGCTGAAACCTCCAGCGCCCGCCGCGCCACTTCGCGTGGATAGACCGGCGCGTGATCGACCGTACCGTGGTTGAGAATTTCGTCGCTGATCAGCTGATTGCGCTTGTCCAGATAAAGGATACGAAATTGTTCGCGCGGTTCGTGACGCAGGCTGATTTTGCAATACTCCAAAAGCGACGACCACGAACTGACGACCGGCTTGCGCTTGGCTTCGTCCTTCGCGGCATGCTCGAAGGCGGCTTGCAGGATTTTCAATTCGAGCGCCGCGCTCTCGGAAAGGCCGTCTACCTCCGCGAGACGCGGCAAAGGCGCGGCTAGGACGCCGGACAGGCCGCCAAAACGCTTGAGCAAATCCTTCGCCAGCGGTTTCACGTCCCGGCGCGGAATGATGCGGAACAGCAGCAATTCCAGCAATTCGTAATCGGCCAGAGCATTGCCGCCCGCTTGCTTGAAGCGGGCGCGCAGGCGCTCGCGATGGCCCTCGTAATGCGGAGCCTCAGAAGCAGTCGCGGGTTCTGCCTTTCGCGCGCGTTTGGACGGCGCTTCTGAAATCGGCGGCGTGAGCGCGTCGATTGCCGCGCTGAATAAAGGTGCTTCGGAGAGGCTCGGCGCGGCGGCCGATGATCCAGCGTCTTTGCGACGCCCGGGCATCAGCCTTCCACCGCGGCCAGTTTGTGCGGTTGGTCGATGCCGGCGGGGGATTTGGTGAAAACTTCCAGCCCGGTTTCGGTGATGCCGACCGAATGCTCATATTGCGCCGACAGGCTGCGGTCACGGGTCACGCTGGTCCAGCCGTCCGGCAGGATGCCCACTGCGGCCTTACCCAAATTCACCATCGGCTCGATCGTGAAGAACATCCCGGCGCGCAAAGCCGGGCCGTCGCCCGGACGGCCGAAGTGCAGAATGTTCGGCGCGTCGTGAAACACCCGGCCCACGCCGTGGCCGCAGAAATCGCGCACCACCGAGCAGCGCTCCGCTTCGACCATGTTCTGGATGGATGCGCCGATGTCGCCCAGATGATTGCCCACCCGAGCGGCCTCCATACCCGCCTGCATGGCGCTGTAGGTGAGGTCCATGAGACGCATGGCTTTGCGCTTAACCGGCGGCACCGCGTACATGCGGCTGGTGTCGCCGTGCCAGCCGTCCACGATCACGGTGACGTCGATATTGACGATGTCGCCTGGGCGCAAAGCGCGGGCGGCCGGAATGCCGTGGCAGACCACGTGATTGATCGAGGTGCATACGGTGTGCCGGTAGCCGCGATAGAAGATGCAGGCCGGCGTTGCGCCATGGTCCAGGGCATATTCGCGGGCGAGATTGTCCAGATGTTCGGTGGTGACGCCTTCCTTGACGTGCTCGGTCAGCATGTCGAGGCAACCGGCGGCAATTTGGCCGGCTTTGCGCATGCCGGCGAAGTGCTCTTCGGAATGCAGCTTAATTTGGCCGGTATTGCGGAGCGGGGCGTCCTGGACGGCGGTAAAAACCATGAAATCTAACCTGGAAGCAGCGGCGCGGAAGATGTGTTCATCAATGTAATGCATGAGTCTAGCCCAGACCATGCCGGGGCGCTATCTAGTGGGTCATGTCTGAAAAATCCGTCACAGCGGCGGTCCTTTTGATCGGCGACGAATTGCTCTCGGGCAGAACCCGGGATTCCAATTTGCAGGCCATTGCCGAATTTCTGGCCCCTCTGGGCGTTGGAGTCGGCGAGTGCCGGACCGTGCCGGACGTGCACGAGCGCATCGTCGAAGCCTTGAATACGCTGCGCGAAACCTACGATTACGTGTTCACGACGGGCGGCATCGGCCCGACCCATGACGACATTACGGCGGACGCCATCGCCGCAGCCTTCGGCGTTCCCATCGACGTGCGGGCCGACGCCTTGCAACTGCTGTTTGGGCATTATGGCGGCTCCTCGGATTTGACCGACGCCCGGCGGCGCATGGCGCGCATTCCCGAAGGGGCGGACCTGGTGATCAATTCCCGGTCCGGAGCGCCCGGTTTCCACATCGGAAACGTCTTCGTGCTGGCGGGCGTGCCGCTGATCGCGCGGGCGATGCTGCAGGACGTGGCGCACCGGATCAAAGGCGCGGCGCCGCTTTTATCGCGCAGCGTGCGCGGGAAGGGGCTGAAGGAGGGGGATTTCGCCGCCGATCTTGAGGCGCTGGCCAAGGAAATGCCGGACCTGTCGTTCGGCTCCTATCCCTTTTTTGAGTTTTCCGGCACGGGCGCCAGCATTGTCGTCAGAGGCTTGGACCCCGAGCGGCTCGACGACGCCATCCAGCGCGTGACGGCCATGGTGGCGGCGCACGGCGCCGATCCCGAAATAGATCCTGAGCGCGGCGTTTAGCGGCCATGGTGCAAAACTGACCGCCTTTTCGATACGGTGCTTGTCTCTGCGACAAGTTCAGCAAGGTGTCCGGCAAACAGCCTTAACGGGTTGCATGACCTAAAGTTAACGTTCACATTGCCATGGCTGGGGCCGCAAAGCGGCCAAGCGCCGTGTAGACCCTTACTCCCGAAAAGACGTGTCCGCCTTGCCCACTCAACGCCGTGCTGATGTCGATTGGATCCGAGTCGGCGCCTTCGGGCTGCTGATCATCTATCATGTCGGCCTGTTTTACGCGCCGTGGGACTGGCATGTTCACAGCGACCATATCGTTCAGCCGTTGAAATCCGCGGTGCTGATCACCAATCCCTGGCGCTTGACTCTGTTGTTCCTCGTCTCCGGCGTGGCGCTAGGATTCATGTGCCGCAATCGCGATCCGGCGGCGGTGATGCGGGCGCGTTTGAACCGCTTGCTCTTACCGTTGCTGTTTGGCGTGGTCTTGATCGTGCCGCCGCAAGCTTGGATCGAGTGCCTGGACAAAGGCACCTGGGACAAGGGCTATATCGAATTCTGGCTGGCCCAATTCCGGCCGGAGCGCTGGGGCAATGCCTTCCCGCTGAACCATCTCTGGTTTGTGCTTTATATCGGGATTTACAGCGTCATTGCGCTGGCGATTTTCACCTCGCCGCAGCGTCGCTTAGCTCTGGCGGATTGGCTGGAAAAATCCCTGTCGGGCTGGCGCCTTTTGGTGTTGCCGATTTTATATCTGGCGTTCGCACGGCAGATGCTGATCGGCTGGTTTGGCCTCACCAATCATTTCCCGACCGACTGGTATAATCATTCGGTCTCGTTCGTCGTCTTTGCCTGCGGGTTCCTGTTGGCGACGCGCGAAGGCGTCTGGCAAAATTTCGAGCGCCTGCGCTGGCATTTCCTGGCGCTGGCGGTGCTGGCCTTGCCGCTCTTGATCATCAATGACGCGCATCCCGGCGGACGCGCGTTCTTCAGCACGATCCGAAACTCTTTGATGGGCATCGACGCCTGGTCGACCATCGGCGCCATTCTGGGCTTCGGCAGCAAGCATTTGCGCAAGGCGGATGGGCCGGTTTTACGATACCTGACCGACGCGGTGTTTCCTTGCTATCTCGTCCATCAGACGATCCTGGTGACCGCCGCCTTTGCGTTGAAACATTCCGGCCTGCCGCTTGGGATCGAGGCGGGCCTGCTGGTGTTGGTCACGCTCTGCGGCTCTCTGGCGATTTATGAAATCGTCCGCCGGATTGAGCCGATCCGTCCGCTGTTCGGCCTTAAGCCGCGTGTGACCCGCACTCCGCAGGCCGCGCCTGCGACGGAATTGAACGGCCCACTCTCGGCCGCCGCCTTGGATTA
>JBEVJO010000181.1:0-4424 GCA_040510175.1 Caulobacterales bacterium | reverse complement strand
GGACTCCCGCTTCATTCTTCAGCTTGCCGACCAGTTCGGCGGCGTCGGCGACCTTCACGCCGGCGCTGCGCTTGGCGGGCTCGGTGACCTTCAAGACTTGCAGACGCGGCTTGATGTCCACGCCGAAATCTTCCGGCTTTTTCATATCGAGCTGTTTCTTCTTGGCCTTCATGATGTTCGGCAAAGATGCGTAGCGCGGCTCGTTCAAGCGCAAATCGGTCGTGACAATGACCGGGCCGTCCAGCGCCAGGGTTTGCAGACCGCCGTCGACTTCACGGGTGACGTGGGTTTTGCCGTCCACGCTTTCGATCTTGGAGGCGAAGGTGGCCTGCGGCCAATCGAGCAACGCGGCCAGCATCTGGCCAGTCTGATTGCTGTCGTCGTCAATCGCTTGCTTGCCCAGGATCACCATGCCGGGCTGTTCGGCTTCGACCACCTTGGCCAGCAGTTTGGCGACGGCCAGCGGCTCAACGGTTTCTGTGGTTTCGATCAAAATGGCGCGGTCGGCGCCCATGGCCAATGCGCTGCGCAGGGTTTCTTGCGCTTGCACCGGGCCAATCGACACCGCGATGATTTCCGTCGCGATGTTGCGCTGTTCTTTCATGCGCACGGCTTCTTCCACCGCGATTTCGCAGAAAGGGTTCATCGACATTTTCACATTGGCGAGGTCGACGCCCGTATTGTCCGCTTTAACCCGGACCTTAACGTTGTAATCGATCACCCGCTTCACGGGCACCAGGACCTTCATGCATTCCTCCAAAAGAGGTTGGACGGGCAGGGCTCATTGGCGAACCGCCCGGGAATAAAGTGGCGCGACCTAAGACATGGGTGCGGCGTGTCGTCAATTCTTCCGCGTAACAAAACGGGCTTATCCCTGCCCAAGCCGATGCCATTTTAGCGGTTCGCGCCCGGCGTCCACAGAACGTCGCCCGCCTCCGACCGCCAGTTCGCCCAGCGCGCAGCCACAAACAATAAGTCCGACAAACGGTTAAGGTAATGAACGATCTGTGGGGCGACGATTTCGCCTTCGATCTGGGCGACGCTGACGGTGCGGCGTTCCGCCCGGCGGCAAATTGCCCGGGCCAGATGCAGCGCCGCCGCGGCGGGATGGCCGCCCGGCAGCACGAAGCTGTTTAGCGGCGTCAGATCGGCGTTCAACATATCGATTTCGCGCTCCAGGCGCTCGACCTGCTCGGGCGTGACCCGCAAGGGGGTAAAAGCGAGGGGTTTGTCTCGTTCGGGAGTCGCCAGATCGGCGCCCAGATCGAACAAGTCATTTTGGATGCGGCCCAGGATCAGATCGAGCTCGATCCAGCCTTGGGTCTGCAGCCGGGCAAGGCCTAAGGCGGAATTGGTCTCGTCCACGGCGCCATAGGCTTCGACGCGGGCGGCGTCCTTGGCGACCTCTTCACCGGTCGCCAAGCGAGTCCGGCCCCGATCGCCCGCTTTTGTGTAGATTTTGTCGAGTTTGACCATGCTTTGAGCGTGCGCTGACAGAGCGCCGGAATCAAGCGCGACGGCAATGCTCGGATCCTCCCCAAAAGAGTTCAGGGGAAGAATTGAATCGAACCGATCTTAAGTCCGGCTTTTCCAGTAAAACCCGGCGCACAGGAGCAAAATTGCAATGAATTGCACCAGCACCCGCAGCCGCATCAGCTTGTTCGAGCGCGATCGCGCGTAATCGCCGCCCTTGAACAGCGAATAGATTCCGAAACACAGAATGACGAAGACGCCGGCGACGGCGACGAAGGCGAGAACGTCGAAGGGGTTGCTCATAGACGCCTCCTGACCGGTCCAGCGCCGGACGGCAATTTGGTATTTTGCCGCGAGTCTGCCCGCTGTGCACACAATCTACGCAGGTAGATGTTCCACAACTAACCGGTTGCAAATCCCAACACGAAGTTGTTTTGATCGGTTAAAGTCGCGCCACGATCAAATAAATACAGTAAATGACACAGTAAATCGCATTATTTGTTGCGAAGCCGCAGAGCTAATATTGCAGATGACCCGGTATAGCCGCAACGCGGTTAAAACAACGGGCGCCGAGGGATGAGGAGCAAGACCATGACCCCTGACGAGGAGGAGTTTTTCGTCCGCGAGACGCGCCAATTACTGGCCGACGTCGAAGCGGTGGCGCGCGACGGCCGGCTGCTGGCGCAGCATCTCACCCAAACCATCGAAAGCGTTGTCAAAGCGCAATGCGATGCGATCGAAGACCGGATGCGCGCGCTCCTGGCTCGCATCGACGCGGTCGAGGAAGCCGCCCGCACGCGGCATTAGTCTGCTCCTTGGGCGGCGGTCACGGGGCGCTCTCTATCTCGTGATTGGCGGTGGCAATCGCCATCCTTCATAGAGGACGCGCAGCGACGGAGAGACGCCATGCAACGAATCCTTTTCCCTTTCGGCCGCGCGCTGGCTTTGGTCGCAGCGGCCTTTGCGCTCAGCGTCGCGGCGGTCCCGGCGCCCGCGCTTGCGGCCAAGGCTGAAACCTACACAGGCGTGCTGGGTCATGTGGCCGTCGGCGGGTATGACGCCGTCAGCTTCTTTACCGGCGCGCCCGTCAAGGGAAGCGACGCCAACAAGATCACCTATAAAGGCGCGATCTATCAATTTGCCACGGCGGAAAACGCGGCCAAGTTTAAAGCCAACCCCGGCGCCTATGCACCGCAATATGGCGGCTATTGCGCCTGGGCCGCGGCGCAGGGAAAGACCGCGCCCGGTGATCCCAAATATTGGCGCGTCGTGAACGGCAAATTGTATTTGAACTATAACGGCGACATTCAGAAGAAGTGGGAAAAGGACATCCCCGGCTTCATCGCCAAGGGCGACGCCAACTGGCCGAAAATTCTAAAATAGCCAAAGAAAAACCTGCGCGGGTGATGCCCACGCAGGTTTTTTGTTTTCGCTTGAGTGGGCCTTAGCTCGCCAAGCCCTTGAGCTGATCGACGAGGTCGGTCTTTTCCCAGGAGAAGCCGCCGTCCTTTTCCGCTTTGCGGCCGAAATGGCCGTAAGCGGCGGTGCGGGCGTAGATCGGTTTGTTCAAGCCAAGATGCTCGCGAATGGCGCGCGGCGTGCATCCGCCGACCAGTTCCGGCAGAATGCTTTCCAGTTTCGCCGGATCGGCGCGGCCGGTGTCGTGCAGATCGACATAGAAGGACAGCGGTTTGGAGACGCCAATCGCGAAGCCGATCTGGATCGTGCACTTGTCCGCCAAGCCTGCGGCCACGACGTTCTTCGCCAGATAGCGGCAGATATAGGCGGCCGAACGATCGACCTTGGTTGGATCCTTGCCGGAGAACGCGCCGCCGCCGTGCGGGGCCGCGCCGCCATACGTGTCGACGATGATCTTCCGGCCGGTGAGGCCGCAATCGCCGTCCGGCCCGCCGATCACGAAAACGCCGGTCGGGTTGACGTGCCATTCAGTGTTCGCATCGACGAATGAGGCAGGCAGCACCTTCAATATGTACGGCTTCACGATCGCTTCGACATCCTGCGCGGTCAGACCTTCCTTGTGCTGTGTGGACAGCACGATGGAGGTGGCGCGCACTGGCTTGCCGTTTTCGTATTGCAGCGTGACTTGGCTCTTTGCGTCTGGTTCGAGCCCCGGCTCCTTGCCGGAGTGCCGCGCATCAGCCAGCACTTTCAGAATGTTGTGCGAATATTGCAGGGTCGCCGGCATCAATTCCGGCGTTTCGTTCGTGGCGTAGCCGAACATGATGCCTTGGTCGCCGGCGCCTTCATCCTTGTTGCCGGCCGCATCGACGCCGACCGCGATGTCGGCGGACTGGGCGTGCAACTGGCAGGCATAGTCTGCGGTGGCCCAGTGAAAGCCCTTCTGGTGGTAGCCGATGTCCTTGACGGCGGCCCGCACCTTTTCTTCGAGGCCATCGATGATCGTCTTCATCTTCTCGTCGTCGGCCCGCACTTCGCCCGCGAGAATGATGCGCTGCGTGGTGACCATGGTCTCGCAGGCGACGCGCGCATAAGGATCTTCGGCCAGGAAGGCGTCGACGACCGTGTCCGAGATACGGTCCGCGACCTTATCCGGATGGCCTTCGGATACGCTTTCGCTTGTGAAAATATAGGATTGTCTTGCCAAGTGAGGTCTCCATCCGCCCGCGAGCGCGCCGGAAATTGACCCGCAGCATCGCCAAAAGCAAGGCGCGCCGCGCTATTTTTCGCAGCGCTCGGAAAGTTGCTTAGTTTTTGTTTTTAGGCTGCTTGGTCGTCTTCGGCCAGGGCGCGCATCAGTTCGAGCAGGCCGCGGCGAATGCGCGGACTGTCAATCGTGGCGTAGGCGGCCGCCAGCTGCGCGCCGTCCGGGCTGGCGATCAGATCGAAGACCGGCGTTTCGGTCGAGTTTTCGGCCAGGCTGCGCATGTCGTCGGCGCCGCCAAGACCTTCGAAGAAATAGCTGACCGGAA
>JBEVJO010000180.1:0-15329 GCA_040510175.1 Caulobacterales bacterium | reverse complement strand
ACCGGATTTTCGCAGGATAATGGCGGCAGTCAGGGCTCGGACCTCACATTTGACTTTGTCGGCTCGGATCCGGTGGCGGTGTCCGCGGCCGCCGACAAACTGGTGACGCAGATCAAGACTTTTTCCAGATGGGGCAGGGCGATAGCGGCGCCGCAAACGACGCCACCCTCTTCATTCATCTGGTTCCGCGCGGCCAGCGGAAAAAATCCTTCCAACTGCAACAGGAAATGCGGCCGATCTTAAGTTCTATCCCCGACATCCGAACCGGATTTTCGCAGGATAATGGCGGCAGTCAGGGCTCGGACCTCACATTTGACTTTGTCGGCTCGGATCCGGTGGCGGTGTCCGCGGCCGCCGACAAACTGGTGACGCAGATCAAGACTTTTCCCGAGCTTGCCGACGTGAAGTCCTCCGCCAGCTTGAAGCGGCCTGAACTGCAGGTCCGGCCAAGACCGGATTTGGCGGCGCGGTTGGGCGTTTCAGCGATGGATATCGCGCAGGCCATACGGATCGCCACTGGCGGCGAGATCGACCAGAACACCGCCAAGTTTAGCCTTGGCGATCGTCAGGTGCCCATCCGCGTCTTATTGGCTCCGTGGGCGCGTGGTGATCTGGAATCGATCAAGGCGCTGCGTGTCCGCAGCCAAAGCGGCGAAAGTTACCGTTTGGATGCCGTCGCCGACATCTCGTTCGGCCTTGGCGAAGCGACGGTCCAGCGCCGCGATCGCGAACGTAAAGTATCCGTGTCGGCCAACGTCGTTTCCGGCGAAATCGGCGACGCGACCGCCAAGATCATGGCATTGCCGGTGCTCAAGTCGCTGCCAGCGGGGGTGCGCCTGCTGCCCTCCGGAAACGCGGAAGAATCGGAAGCGATGTTCGCGAGCTTTATGGTTGCGATCATCACGGGCCTATTCCTGATCTACGCGGTGCTGGTTTTGCTGTTCCGCGATTTCTTCCAGCCGATCACGATCATGACAGTGCTGCCCTTGTCGCTGGCGGGCGCCGTGATCGGTCTTTTGGTGGCGTTCCAACCCATGTCCATGATGGCGCTGATCGGCATATTGATGCTGATGGGCATCGTCACAAAGAACTCGATCCTGCTGGTCGATTTCGCGGTGGAGCAAATGCATGCGGGCATGTCGCGCACCGAAGCGCTGGTGGAAGCCGGCGCCAAGCGTGTACGCCCAATCGTCATGACCACGATCGCGATGTCGGCGGGCATGATGCCGCTGGCGTTAGGGCTGGGCCCGGACGGCGCTTTGCGCCAGGGTATGGGCGCCGTGGTCATCGGCGGCCTAATTGTCTCAACAGCACTTTCCTTGTTGTTCATCCCGGCGATGTTCGTGCTGATCGCGCGCCTGGAAAATTGGGCCACTCCGTTCTTCGGCAGACTCTCTACCTACGATCCGGAACTGGATTCCGAGGCCGGTCATACAGCACACGCACAAAAACCCGCACATCCGCCGGTTGATCATGCCGTGCGCCCGGCGGCGGAGTGACGCAATGAACGATATGTTCAAAGCCGATCCGCGAATCTGGAGCGGCGCGCTAGCGGCGGCGTTAGCGCTCACCGCCTGCACACCCACCGTGAAGCCGATTACTGGACCGGTCGCGACGAAATTCAGCGAGCCGGACAGCGCCCTGGCTCCTGCTGATTTGTCAGTATGGTGGACGGCGTTTGATGATCCGCTTTTGAACAAGGTGGTCGATGAGTCCTTCGCGCAAAATATCACGTTGCAACAGGCCGTGCTGCGGGTGCGCGAAGCGCGTGCACTCGGCCGCCAGACAATTGCCGGCGTGTTGCCGACCCTGGACGCAGTCGGAAGCGTTACGAGCACGGAGGCGCTCGATGGTCCCGGCCTCGTGAATTCCACCGGTGGATTTGACGATCGGCAAACCACCGCTGTTTATGGCCCGAGCGCGATCTGGGAAGTGCCCCTCTTCGGCCGCATCCAGGCGGCGGGCGTCGGCTACAAAGGCACCATTCTCGCGGCTACGGCGGCGGCGCGCGGCACGCGAGCAACCCTCGCGGCGGATGCGGCGCAGGCTTATGTCGATTTACGCGCCGCACAATCGCGCGCGCAATTGCTGGACCAATCGGCGACGGCGCTGGAATCCATTCGCGCCGCCAACCAGAAACAGGTCGACGCCGGTATTTTGTCGACCGGCGATTTTGCCCGCACGCAAAGCCTCGCGGCAAACGCCCGCGCCCGCGCGGAAACCGCGCAAGCTGTCTTACGGCGGGCGCTGGATCGCGTCGCGGTTTTGCGTGGCATCGCGCCCGGCACGGACGCCTTGGAAGCCGAACTCGCAAAGACCGCGCCGGTGCCGAATTTCACGGCCGGCGCGCCGCGTTCGACGCCTGCGAACCTGCTGCGCGCGCGGCCGGACATTGCACAAGCGGAAGCGGCGGCTTTGCAACAGGCCGCGTTGGTCGGTGTGGCGCGCAATGATTTGTTGCCGCAGCTGACGCTGGGCGGACAAATCAACATCTACGACACCGTGTCGGGCCAACCCTTTTCCGGCGGAGGCACCCAGGGCGTACTCAACGCGGCCGTCAGCATGCCGCTGTGGGATTGGGGCAGCCGGCTCGCCAATGTCACGGTGCAGAAGTCCCGTTTCAAATCGGCGATGCTTGGCTATCGCGACACGGTCAACAATGCGGTCGCCGAAGCGCAAGGTGCTCTCGCCACCTTTGCCCGCACCCAGCGGGCCGCTGATCTCGCTCGCGAATCCGAAGCCGCCGCCTTCCGCCGCGACAATGCGCAGGCCGCGCTCTATCGCGTTGGCATTTCCAGTCTGAACGACCGGCTGGACGCCACCAACGACCTCATCACTGCGCGTTTGGACCGCACTGCAGCCGAAGCCGACGCCGCAGCGGCCGCAATCGCCGTTTATCGCGCCTTTGGCGGCGCCGCGCAGCCGCCAAAGCCCACAAAATCGAGTTAATTAACGCCGCATTTACCAAACCGAAGGCTCCGTAAACCGCGCAAAGATGGAGCCGCCTTATGTCTGTGTTCTTCGACCTCGTGTTGAACACGGTTTGCCGTAGCAACCACCACCGGCTAGCGATCGACGCTCTGGCTCAAATGAAGGGTCCGAACGCGGCGCAGTGGCGCGACTTGTTCTTGCAACAACATCCCGCTTTCCTGGAAGGCGCGAAGGCGCCGGACGAGGTGTTCAAAGATTTCAAGAACCACGTCTTGCATGTGCGCGAAGGCTATTGGGGCGGCGCCTGCGAAGCAGCAGAGGAATGGTACAAGCGCACTGTTAGAGCGCTCAAGGATAAGGATTGGAAGTACGGCGTTTATTGCGCAGGCGTGATGAGCCACTACATCGTCGATCCGCTGCAGCCCTTCCATACCGGCCAGACCGAAGAAGAAGGCCTGATCCACCGCGCCGTAGAATGGAGCCTGTCCAAGTCCTACATGGATTTACGGAAGATTCTGCTGGTCGATCTGGGCGGTTGGCCGGAAGTTCGCGTCGAAGATGGACAGAATTGGCTCATGCGCGCGGTGCGCGCCGGGGCCGACAAATCCAACCCGCATTATGACACGCTGATCTCGCACTATAATTTCGATCTCGGCCGTAAAAAGCCTGAAGCCGGTCTCGACCAGGAAATCAAAGACAAGATCGCGCCGCTGATCGGGCACGCCGTTGTGCTGCTGGCGCGAGTGTTCGAGCGCGCTTTCGCCGAAGCAGCCGTTATGCCGCCGCGCGTCAATCTGGCGGTGGATACGTTGCTGACGACCTTGAACGTACCGGTGACCATGATCGCCAAGGGCATCCAGAACGAACAGGACCGCGCCATCGTTACGGCGATGTATCAAGAATTCCGCAAGACGGGCAAAGTGCGCAACAATTTGCCGGAGGACGACAAGGACGTCCGCGCCCTCTACGCGCATGAAGTCTTGAAGGCGCCTCTATCTTCGCTCGATTGCAAGTGGCCGGCCGAGACGGGTCTGGCCCATGGCCAAGGCGCTCCCGCACGCAAAACACGGGGCCGCGCGCAAAAAGTTCAGCCCCCAAAGGAGGGTATCGCGAAGCGCACGCCGGCTGAGCGCGCCGACGACAAACGCGACGCCAAGCGCCAAGCCAAAGAACAGGCAATCGCCGACAAGCGCGCCGCCGCGCAGGCGAAGATCGACGCCAAGGCGAACGCGATCCGCGGCGCCTCGTCCTCGAAAGAGCAGGCTCGCGCCGATGCGATCGCCGCTAAAGAAAAAGCGCGCGCTGACGCCATCGCAGCCAAGCAGAAGATCAAGCAGGATGCGATCAACGCGCATGCGATGAAGGAAAAGGCAAAAGCCGACGCCGCCAAAGCTGCGCTCGACGCGAAAGCGAAGGCAATTCGCGACGCCGCAGACGCCAAGGCCAATAAAGGCAAATCCAAAGAGGAAATGCGCAAAGCCGCCATGGAAGCCACGGTGGCCCAAGCGATCGATGACGCAAAAAAGGCAGAACGCGTTCAAGCGGAGCTGCCCGTCGTGAACAATGGAAAGCGCGTGCGTTTACGCGCCGAAGATTCAGTGGTCGACGCGCCGAGTATTGGCCGCAAGACGGCGGATCGTTTGCAAGCGGTCAGCGTGCGCACCGTCGGCGATTTGCTGAAGCTCGACCCCGAAGACGGCGCGCGTCGCATCAAGGCCGGCCACATCAATGCCAAGGTCATCCGCGACTGGCAGGCGCAAGCGCGTTTCGCCTGCACCATTCCGGACGTCAATTCGGTCAACGCGCAATTGCTAACTGGCTGCGGAATTTCCGACGTCTCAGCTTTGGCGAACGCCGATGCGCCGAAACTGCATGCAGAGATGGTGAAGTTCTCGAACACCGAAGAAGGTGTGCGCCTGCTACGGTCTTCACGGCCGCCGGAAGTATCGATGATCGCCACTTGGGTAAACGCCGCGCGCGGGGCCAACAAGCGGGCGGCGGCTTAGAATATTCTCACGCCGGATCGACCAGGAGCTTTCCGGGGACAAGCCGCTCCAGATGGCCGTATCCAGTGCGGCCATCATCGGTTTTGTACCGCACGCCTTGCTCCAGCACGGTCGTATTCTGATCTGCGTCCTCCTGCCGGCGCCCGATATACATGTCGTTCGGCGAGGTCGATTGCATGGAGATCGTGCGCTCGATCTTTGTCGCCGTGAGGTGGAGGGCGCCGCCGGAATGCTCAACGGAAAAACGCACCGGATCTTTCACCAGGCCGCGATTATTTGTGAACGGCAGCCTATCGTGAATGATCGGCCGCCCTTTGTGCGCAACGCCGCCGATGACCAGATTGGCTTCTGAAAATGCGGGGCCTTCGCGGCCTGCAACCTCGCCCTCATAAAGCTGGAACATGGTTCCATCGTCGAGAACTCCATGCAGCCAGATATGCCGAATATTGGAGTCAAAGACGCGGGGGCCACGGCTATGATCGCGATTGCCGACCGTGTCGAGTTTGTAGACATCCGCGCCTATATGGATGTCGCCGGTGAAACGGCCGAATTGTTCGACATGGCCCGCGCCCATGAATTCGGTTTTGTGACCCTCGCTAGAGAGATCCCAAACCGGCGCGACGCCCTCGAACGTCACGTCGAATCCTAAGCGATAATGCGGGCCGTCGCGCAATGGGCCTTCGAACAAATCCGCTTCGCTGATGCGGCGGACGCCACCCAAAAATGCTAGGCAAAAGGTCTTTCCTGGCTCGACGACATCAACGTGGAAATTGCTGCCGCCCGGGCCACGCTCGGTGGCGCGCGCAGACCCTATATGACGATGCGCCAGGACCGTACCATCCGGCAGAGCGACGGTCACGACCTCGCGCCAGAGCGACAAATCACGCCGCCAGCGTCCGATATGACAAAAGAAGCTGATGCTGCGCACAGGATCGAAGCAGGCGAACGCAAAATTCTCGCTCCAATTGGCGATGTCCGGCACTTTCTTGATGGGATATTCTTCCAAGGCCGTCTCTCCCTCTTATGCTTTTTTCTTTGCCTGCCGCTGAAATCCAGCCCTACTTTACAGGAATTGGCAAGTGGTAAGCTTGCTTTCCATTGCAATAAGCCAGCGTGCATGTGGCGATACTTAAGCATCTAGTAAAGTTTTTATTGCGGTCGCCGCGGCGTTTTGATACTTAAGCGTATGGTTAAGCAATCGGCCGCTGCTTTGGATCAGATGTTCTACGCGTTGTCGGATCCCACGCGGCGTAAGATCATCGAGCGGCTTGCGAAGGGGCCCGCCAGCGTGAGTGAGCTGGCCAAACCCCTGCCGATGTCGCTGCCGGGCGTGGTGCAGCATCTCAATGTGCTGGAGCAAAGCGGCGTGGTGATCAGTTTCAAACAAGGGCGCGTGCGCACCTGCCGCATCGCGCCAAAGAAGCTCGACGCAGCGCAGAAATGGCTGGCGGCGCAGCAGAAGATTTGGGAGGCGCGGTTCGACCGCTTCGACGCGCTCGTGATGGAGATGGACGATGAATAAGCACAGCGATCTTGAGATTTCTCGCCTTCTGGCTGCGCCGCGCGCCAAGCTTTGGAAAGCCTGGAGCGATCCAAAATTGCTCGCCGAATGGTGGTGCCCCAAACCTTGGAAGACCGAGGTGCGCCAGTTCGACTTCCGCACCGGCGGCGCATTTTACACCTTCATGACCGGACCGGACGGCAATGGCGGACAAGGCGAAAGCGACAATCCCGGCATCTTTCTGGAAGTCACGCCGATGGAGCGCATCATCGGCACGTCATGTCTTGTCGAAGGCTGGCGTCCAGCGACGCCCTGGCTGCCGATGACCATGATTATTTCCTTCGCGGACGAAGGCGCCGGCACGCGTTACGTCGCGCGTGTTCTGCACAAAGATGCCGAAGACGCCAAAAAGCATGAAGACATGGGTTTCCACGACGGCTGGAACACCTGCATCACGCAACTGGAGGAATTGGCGAAGACGCTTTGAGGAATCGGGACGGCGCAATCCTCAAGATGGCTGAAGGCTTGGCGCCTTGCCGCGCGTTTCGACAAACCAGACGCAGACGACGCCGATAAAGCACGCGATACCCGCCATCCATCCGACCGGCTGATAATTCGTCCCTTGGATTAGAAAACCGGCGATCAAAGGGCCAAGCGCGCCACCGATGCTCGACATGGACCCTCCGAGAATGGAGGCGCGGCCTGTTGGGTCGATGCGCGCCAGCAGTCCCAAGATTTGCGGTAATGCAAAGTTCCAGAAGAAGCCGCCAACCGCGCAGCCGAAGACATACCAGGCGATGGATTGCGGTGCGTACAGGGCGTAAAAGCCCGCCCACAAAATCGGCAACGTCAGGCCGATGGCGGTCCATGCCCGCACGTTCTTGGGCAACGCCGTAACGGAAAAGCTGCCGACGATTCCCATCAGCGCGAAAGCGCTCATGGCGTTTGCGACCTCGCCCACCGCAAACCCATGCGAAACGCCGAGCGTCTGCAGGAACGCCCATATCGCGCCCTGGCCGATGAACATGATGACGATCGCTATAAGGCCCAGCATTGCCAACGGCTCGGGAAGGCCGTGTGGCTTTGCCGCTGCAACTGTCTCGGTCCTTATCGCTTTCGGCGGCAAATTGGTGAGGAAGATGATTGCTGAGACGATTGCAAGCGCGGCGTAAATCGCAAAGACAATTGTCGCGACGTCCCTTGCGCCGGCCGAGTTCGCCGCCGCGTCATCTGATGCATGCTGCGCCATCAAATAGGCGACGCTCTGAAAACCCACGATCATCATGCCGGACATGAGGCCTGTGAGGATCCCAAAATTCTGTGACGCCTTGGGCGACAACGCGCAAATTTTCAGGACATAGCCAAAAGCGATGCCGGCGCCGAGACCCGCGATCGGGCGCGCGAGCAAAAACGGAACGGCCGGCGAAAAAAACACCAGCGCTAAATTCGCGGCGAGAACAGTGGCGCAGCCGGCCAAAAGCCATCGCCGAAAATCGGCGAGCGCCAGCGAACTTGAAAAAATCGTGCCGACAACAAAGCCGCCGAGCTCCAAGGACGCGAGCGGGCTCAACTGCGCCGGCGCCAAATTATAGCCTTGCGCCAAGACCCCTAACTGGGCCGGCAGCCAAAACAACGAGATCATCAAACCTAGGCTAATCGCCATGGCAGCATAGACTTGCCGGCCAGTGACTGCGGGCGCCGCGTCGCTCATTTTTTCCTCCCGTCGGCCCAGGGATTGGCTCCGGGCGCAGCGATCTGTGTCGCGTGTCGGGATAGTGAGCTTAATTACGACATTGGGCCAGCTTAATTTTGGGTGACGCCATCAAGTCCGCGCCAAAACCCACTCGCCGGTTTTCTTCCAGAGCTTGGGCGGGATGTCGTGTTCCAAGGTTTTAACAAGGTCGGCCAAGGAAACGCCGCGGAGCTTGTCACGCCAAGCTTTATCCGCCTCCCACATCACACGAGCGATAGCGCAGGGCTTGTCGTCGCAATCAGCTTTGCCGCCGGTGCGGCAGGGATTGTTGCCGCGGATTTCCGTGCAGGCGAAGGTCGGCGCCTTGCCCTCCACCGCTTCCACGATGTCGAGAAAACTGATGTCCTTCGGCGCTTTGGCCAGCCGATAACCGCCGGAGGGGCCGAGCGTGCTCTCAACGAGCTTTGCCTGCGACACCGCTTGCAAGGCTTTGGATAGATATTCCTTGGGCACACCATGCAGCTCAGCCAGATCCTTGGTCGGCAGATAGCGGCCCTCGGGCAGTCCGGACAGAATGGCGCAACAATGCAGCGCCCATTCGACCTGACTTTTAAGCTGCATTAGCTGAGACCCGATTTGCTGATGCCGTAAGCGACGTCCCGCGATCCCGGCGTCGTCTTGAAGGCGATGCTGGCGCGGTTCCAGCCATTGATGGCGATCACCGCGTACGTCAAGTCGGAGATTTCTTGCTCACTCAACTCTTCGCGGACGTGGGCATAGATTTCATCGGACACGCCGTGTTCCGGCAACTTGGTCAAGGTTTCCGCCCATTCCAGGCAGGCGCGTTCGCGGGCGCTGAACAATGGCGACTCCCGCCAGATAGCAACGTGATGCATGCGCAACGGCCGCTCCTGATGCAGAGTGGCCTCTTTCACGTGCATGTCGACGCAGAAACCGCAGCCATTTATTTGAGAGACGCGAAGGTTCACGAGATCGCGAATAGCGAGTTCGATGCTGCTGTCTTGGGCCGCCATACTGAATTCCAAAAACTTTTTGAAGAAGGCTGGCGATTGTTGGCTGTGATCAAGGCGTTGAGTCATGGCGAACTCCTGTTGAGACAGACTATTAAGGATATATGTGATCCATGAGGATATTTAATATCCTTAATATGCCGGCGCGTCAAGTTCTGTTCGCAGCGATCCCTAGCGCTTGAATTGGCGCCCCGTTGATTTAAACCTTGGCTCAGGGGGTCAAGCATGAGTGCGGACGGTCACGGGCCGGCGATTACCGGCGATATTGCGCGGCGCGCCTTCGACACCGTGGCGGCGATCCAGCGCGTGCGCACGATGGAAGAACTCGACCGCGCGGTGGCGGCCAGCTTTCATTCACTGGGCTTCGATGTTTGGGTGGGATTCGACAGCGTTAATGCCGGCGGCGCGCCCGACGTCAAAAACCTGTTCGGCAACACCCATCCCGGTTGGGAAAAACACTACAAAGATTTCGGCTTCGAAAAGCATGACGCGATGATCCGCGCCTCTTTGGCGACCAATCAGCCGTTTTTCTGGAGTGACGTCACCTCCCGCGTTGAGCTGAACGCCCAAGAGCAGCGCGTGATGAACGAGGCCTCCGAATATCGTCTGCGCGAGGGCTTCGTGACGCCCATGCATAATCTAGACGGCTCCATTACGGCGATCTTACTTACCGGCCAGCATGTGGCCGCAAATGATCCCGATCTTCGCATCGCGGCGCATTTGCTTTCAGTTTATTTCGGCGCGGTGGGGCGCAACCTGCACCGGCAGACTTTGGCGCCGCGTTCTGCGGTACACCTCACGCAACGGCAGCTCGATTGCTTGCGCTGGGTGCGCGAAGGCAAAAGCGCCAGCGATATCGGCCAGATCATCGGAATTTCGGCGCACACCGTGAATGACCATGTTGCGGCGGCTTGCATGAAACTGGGCGTGCGCACACGCGTGCAGGCCGTGGCGGAAGCAGCCCTTCTTGGACTGCTGGAATTGTAAACACCCCACGTTTGGGGATAGCCAAAGCGCCCGTCCGCGAAAGACTAGAGCGCGATGGTGGACCGATTCCGCTCAGCTACAATTTTGCCGCTGACTCGGCAGCCCGGCGCACCGGAAGGCGACGCCAGCCGTCTTGCGCCATCCGCAGAACAGGCCCTCGACCTACAGGACATCGACATAAGGCTCCTGCAACAGGCCAGCGAAGGCTTCGTCGATAAAAGCGCGGCCGAAAAGGTGAAGCTGGCGCCGGATGCTGTCCATGAGCGCTGGCGGCGCATCCGCCGCGTGTTGGGCGCAAAAAATCGTTCCCACGCCGTGGCGATCGCCCTCGGGCTCGGACTCATTCCCGTTCCGGCTCAGGTGCGCTTAATTTTGGCGCGCCGTTAGAAGCGCTTCTGCCCGCCAACGATAATGGATGTAGATTGTGCGGTAAGGCGCATCGCGGACATGTCCTTGCTCACGCCGCCCCAGGCGAACATCACGTCATCGGGATTGGTGGCGATGTCGCAGGTGAATTTGCAGGGCCCGTCATAGATCGCGCCCAGCGGCGCCACGCTGTCGCCGCGCGAGCCGTCCACCCAGGATTTGTAGATGTTAAAACGCTCGACGATATAGGGGCGAGGCGTGTCCTCCAGATAGAGGTCGATGGCGTGCACGAACACGCCGCCGGGCTTTAGAATGCGCAGCTGATCCTGGTAGAAAGCGTCAAGCTTGGGCGTTTCGACATGCTCGATCACCGACACCGACAACACGATGTCGAAGCTTGAAGCGGCCAGTTGCGGATCAAACTCGCCGAGATAGGCGGAGATGTTTTTCGCGCGCGAGAAAAGTTGCGTGCGGGCGGGCCCGCCGTCGCGGCCCTCGAACTTCTCGACATTAGTGCAGTTATTGGCCTTGCCCAGCACGTTGAGCAAACGCGAATGACCGCCGCCGATTTCGGCAATGTCCTTGCCGCGGGCATCCTTGATCTGCTGATAGACCGCCAGATCCTGGATCGACTTTAAATGGAATTTGGGCGTCCTGCCGATGTCCTTGTGGAGCCCCTGTTCCCAGGCGCTCCACAATAATGGCTTGCGGACGAAGTCGAACATGCGCGCCCCTTCTTCGTCCGCGAAGACATTTACACGTCGCCGCGGATCCGCTTCATCACGAACGAGAAATCCATGCCGCCATGGCCCTTTTCGTCGAGGTCCGTGTACATTTTCGTCGCCAATTCAGCCAAGGGCGTCGAAGCGCCGGCCAAGCGCGCGGCGTCGTCCGCCAGGCGCATATCCTTCAGCATCATGGCAACCGCGAAGCCCGCTTTGTAATCCTTGTTCGACGGCGCGTTCGGCACCGGACCGGGCGACGGGCAATAAGAGGTCATCGACCAGTTTTGGCCCGATGCCTTTGAGGAAATGTCGAAGAAGGTTTGCGCATCGAGGCCCAGTTTTTCGGCGAGATTGAACGCCTCGGAGGTGGCGATCATGGAAATGCCAAGCAGCATGTTGTTGGCGACCTTCGCCACTTGCCCGTTGCCGCTGGCGCCGGCGTGGAAAATGTTCTTGCCCATGTTCTCGAGGAACGGCTTGGCGCGCTCGAAACCCTCTTTCTCACCGCCGACCATGAAGGTCAGCGTGCCGGCTTCGGCCGCGGCCGTACCGCCAGACACCGGCGCATCGACCATGACGAAGCCTTTGGCCTTGGCGTCCTTTTCAACGCTGCGCGCATCTTCGACGGCGATGGTCGAGCAATCGATGAACAACGTGCCCGGCGCGGCGTTGGCGGCCACGCCGTCATCGCCGAAATAGACGCCCTTCACGTGCTTGCCAGCCGGCAACATCGAGACCACGGCATCGGCGCCCTTCACGGCTTCGGCAATGGTCGGCGCGGCCTTGGCGCCATTGGAGACGGCGCGTGCGACAGCGTCCGCGGAAAGGTCGAAGGCGCGAACTTCATGTCCAGCCTTCGCCAGATTGGCGCACATGCCGCCGCCCATATTGCCGAGACCGATAAAGGCTACTTTCGCCATGTCCGTTTCCTCTTAAATGAAGTTCAGTTCTTGATCGCCTAGATCAGCAAAGAGCGCGTCCAGCATTTCTTCGCTCACGCCTTCGGGCGTGGCGGGATTCCATTTCGGCGCGTTATCCTTATCGACGATGACGGCCCGCACGCCTTCCAGGAAGTCATGCGTCCGCACGATGCGCGCCGCGATGCGATACTCCATGCGCATATTGTCCTCAAAGCTTCTGGCTTTGAGGCCTTCGCGCATCTGGCGTTTGGCGACTTTCAGCGTGGTCGGCGATTTGGTTTTCAGATCCGCGAGTTGTTTCGCGGCCCAAGGGTCCTTCGCGTTGTCCAGCGCCGCGAAGATGGCCTCGACGGTAGGCTGTTCGAAACAGGCCTTCATGACCGGCAGATGTGGCGCGAAGCTGGCCTCAGCCGCCGTTTCAAGTTTGTCGAACGCCCTAATCCCATCACGAACCGAAACGGATTTCAAATCTTCCAGCTTGGCCGCTTCGATGAAATGCGTGGCGATGCCAGCCGCCAAAACGTCTTTGCCTTTCAGGCGCGCGCCGGTCTGCGCCAGCCATTCGCCGATTTCGTTTTTCAGGCGCGGCATAAACCAGCCGCCGCCCACGTCGGGAAATAAGCCGATGCCGGATTCGGGCATCGCGAAAGTGGTGTTTTCGGTGGCGATGCGGTGCGAGCCGTGCACCGCGATGCCGACGCCGCCGCCCATGGTCACGCCGTCGATCATGGCGACGTATGGCTTCGGATAATTATGGATGAGCGTGTTGAGTTGATACTCAATTCGGAAAAAATCCGCAGCTTCCTTGCCGTCGGTCGCGCCGGAATCGGCGAGCAGCTTGATGTCCCCGCCGGCGCAGAAGCCGCGCGTACCGGGCGCATGATCGACCAGAACGAATTCGACCTTTGGATCGTCGCGCCAGTCCACCAACGCTTCGGCCATGATCCGGCACATCTCTGGATTCAGCGAATGCAGCACCTTCGGGCGGTTCAGGGTCAGCCTGCCCGCACGCCCTTCGATACGGGCGATGACCGGCAATTCGCTGGCGGGAATTTCACTCATTTAATTTGCGCTCAATAAGTGACGCGCAATGATCACGCGCATGATTTCGTTCGTGCCTTCCAGGATTTGGTGGACTCGCAAATCGCGCACGATGCGTTCGACTTCGTATTCCGACAGATAGCCGTAGCCGCCATGAATTTGCAGGGCGTCATTGGCGACCTTCGAGCAGGTATCCGTCACAAAGCGTTTGGCCATGGCGCAGAATTGCGTGGTGTCCGGCGCGCTTGCGTCGAACTTACGCGCTGCTTCGTATAGCAGCGCGCGGCACGCCTGCATTTCAGTTTCCATGTCGGCAAGTTTGAATTGCGTGGCCTGGAAATCAGCGATGGCCTGGCCGAATTGCTTCCGGTCTTTTGAATAGCGCAACGCGCGATCGAGCGCTTCTTGCGCCCCGCCCAAGGAGCACGCGGCGATATTCAAGCGGCCGCCATCGAGGCCGGCCATGGCGTATTTGAAACCGTCGCCTTCCTTGCCCAGAAGATTGGAGGCGGGGACGCGGCAGTCGTCGAAATTCACCATCGCGGTCGGCTGCGCGCGCCAGCCCATTTTGTCTTCGTTCTTCCCGAACGAGAGGCCAGGAGCGCCGTCCTCCACGACGAACGCGGAAATGCCGCGCGCGCCATTATCGCTGGTGCGCGCCATGACGACGTAAATGTCCGAAAAGCCGCCGCCGGAAATAAAGACCTTGGCGCCGTTCAAAACATAGGAATCGCCGTCTTTGCGCGCGGAGGTGCGCAAGCTGCCCGCGTCAGAGCCGAAATTCGGTTCCGTGAGACAGTAAGACGCCAGATGTTCGCATGTCGTCAGCTTCGGCAGAAATTTCGCGCGCAAATCGTGGCTGCCGTATTTGTCGATCATCGAGACCGACATGTTATGGATCGACAGAAAGCTGGCGTGCGAGACGCAGCCCTTGGACAATTGTTCAAAGATCAGCACGGCATCGAAGCGGCCAAGGGCCGAGCCGCCGAACTCTTCTTGCGTATAGATGCCGCCAAAGCCTAACTCGCCCAGCGCTTTGAACATTTCGCGGTCGAGATATTTGTCGTGATCGTATTTCAACGCATTCGGGCGCAATTGTTCGGCGGCGAAATTCGACGCCATTTCCGCGATCATTGTCTGTTCTTGGGTCAGACTCATGTGCTGGGTTCCCTAGAGCGCGCGTGGTTCCACGCTTTAATTATCTTTGAAAGCCGGAGGGCGCTTATCGACGAAGGCCTGCATGCCCTCTTTCTGATCGGCGGTGCCGAACAAACCATGGAACA
The DNA here is from genome assembly GCA_040510175.1 of Caulobacterales bacterium. Classification (GTDB taxonomy): domain Bacteria; phylum Pseudomonadota; class Alphaproteobacteria; order Caulobacterales; family Aquidulcibacteraceae; genus JBEVJO01. Next base: position 845 of record JBEVJO010000180.1, on the reverse strand, counting down.
AGCGGCGTTCAAAACGTACCCCCTCGGTCACGCCCAGTTCGTCGGCGCGCGCGACCATTTCCTTGCAGGCGACAATGGACGGCAAGCCATAGCCGGCGATGGTTTCGGCCACTTCCATAGCGACTTTCATCAGATCGTCGTGCGGCACCAGGCGGCTCACCATGCCGATGCGATCGGCTTCGGCGGCGTCGATCATGCGGCCCGTCAAAACGAGGTCCATGGCGCGCGCTTTGCCGACGAGCTTGGTCAAACGCTGCGAGCCGCCCATGCCAGGCGATACGCCGAGCTTGATTTCCGGCTGGCCGAATTTAGCTTTGTCAGAGGCCAGAAGAATGTCGCACATCATGGCCAGCTCGCAGCCGCCGCCGAGCGCGAAGCCGTTGACCGCCGCGATAACCGGCTTGCGCGCCGCCGCGAAGCGATCCCAGGCCGCGAAGAAATCATCCACGTACATGGCAGAAAAACTCTGCGGCTGCATTTCCTTGATGTCGGCGCCGGCGGCGAAGGCCCGGCCCGCGCCGGTGATAACGCTGACGGCGATGGCCGGATTGCGGTCGATCCCGGTGATTGCGTCGGTGAGTTCGGTCATCACCTGGCTATTGAGCGCATTCAGGCTGTCCGGGCGGTTCAGCGTGATCAGCGCAACGCGGCCGCGGTGCTCGACCAGGATCGTGGAATAGCTGCTCATCGATCTACCTTTTTGGCGAAATGTGCGAATGCGCCGCACACTGTTACGCCAGGGCCTTTTTCGCAAGTCCAGCCCGCGTTGCGGGCTGGTGGCGGCGCGTCAAAACCGAAAGTCCCGCCGGATCGCTCCGGCGGGACAATCGATCGATTACGAGTGA
>JBEVJO010000179.1:0-3566 GCA_040510175.1 Caulobacterales bacterium | reverse complement strand
AGAACCGTGTTGCAATCGTCACCGGCGCCGGGTCTGGCATCGGCGCCGCGATTGCGCAACGCCTGCGGCGCGCCGGCGCGTCCGTTCTGATTGCGGATATTACGGATTCGGCAGATGCGGCGCGTGGGTGGGATTGCACGTTCAAGCGCACCGACGTTTCGAAACCGGAAGAAATCGCGGCGCTGCTGGACGAAGCCATGAAGCAGCACGGAAAGCTCGACATCCTCGTCAACAATGCGGGCATCGCCAATGTGCATTCCATGGCGGAGGCCGACATCGATCGCGCGAACCGCTATTTTCAAGTCAATGCGCTCAGCGTGCTTGCAGGCATCCGTGAAGCGGGCAAGCGCATGAATGCCGGGAGCTCGATCATCAGCACGGCCTCGCTTTCTGGCGTTCGCGGCACGCCGGGCTGGGGCGAGTATGCAATGTCCAAGGCTGCGATTGTCGCCGCCACGCAAACGGCGGCCTTGGAGTTTGGGCCGCGCGGCATCCGCGTCAACGCCGTGTGTCCGGGCGGGGTGAGAACGCCGCTGTCCGTCGCCGTGAACGGCGACGCCTTGGACAAAGCGATGAAGGCGCTGTCTCCGCTAGGACGCATTGGCGAGCCTGAAGACATCGCCGCTATGGTGCATTTCTTGGCCAGCGATGATGCGAGCTACGTGACCGGCCAAGCTTATCTGGTCGATGGCGGCTGGAGCATTGGCACGACGATGGCGACCATCGAACTTGCATTGGCGGAGTAGGGAGTAGGAAGAATGCTGAACGGCAAAACGATCGTCGTGACCGGCGCTGGTTCTGGTATAGGACGCACTACGTCGGAAGTTCTCGCGAAGGCAGGCGCGGCCGTGGTCGTTGCGGACATCGACGAGGTGGGCGGCGCGGCGACGGCGACGGGCATCAAGGCTGCTGGCGGCGAGGCGGTCTTTCGCCGTTGCGATGTGGCGAATGAGGATGATGTCGAAGCGCTGATTGGCTTTGCCGTCGAACGCTACGGCAAACTCGACGGCGGTTTTAACAACGCGGGCATAGAGCTCTACAACAAGCCGGTCCATGAACTGAGCGGCGCGGAGTTTCGCCGCGTGATCGACGTCGATCTGGTTGGCGTTTTCTACTGCGTTAAGCACGAATTCCGGGCCATGATGAAAACCGGCGGCGGCTCTATTGTAAACACGGCTTCGTCGGTGTCGGATCGACCATTGCCGGTTTCAACAGATTACACTTCCGCTAAGGCTGGTGTGGTTGGGTTGACCAAGGCTGCCGCGCTTGATGGCGGGCCGCTTGGCATTCGCGTGAATGCGGTCTGCCCCGGGCTTATCCTGACGCCAATGACCAAAGATCGTTTAATGAACGATCCCGTCTTTTCTCAAGCAGTGCAAGGAATCCGCGCCCGGCACCATATCGGCCGTTTTGGTGAGACCATCGACATCGCCAATGCCGTGTCTTGGCTTTTGTCTGATTTGTCGTCCTTCGTGACGGGATCAGAGATGATGGTCGACGGCGGTTATTCCATCTGAGGTTTGTTTCATGGCGACGATGGCGGACACGCTTTTTTCCTACATCCTGCCCGGCAAGGCTGTGGATCCGCGGGCAGGGCTGGATCAAGCGCGCGAGGCCGAACGTCTAGGTCTGGGCGGCGTGTTTCTATCAGAGCGCTGGGAGACCAAAGAGCTTGGAGCGGTCATGGGGGCGCTGACCCAGGCCACAAATAAAATTACGTTGGTTGCGGGATTGACGCATTTCGGCACTCGCCATCCGTTGGTTCAGGCAGGGATGAGTCAAACCTTGCAAATGCTCAGCGGCGATCGCTTTGTCTTGGGCTTTGGCCGCGCAGTGCCGAGTCAGTTTCGCAAGCTCGGCATTCCCGTTCTCAATAATCAAGGGATGGCGGATTATGTGGCCATCCTGCGCCAGCTTTGGGCTGGAGAGACGGTGCGCTATAGCGGCCCGGCCGGCGACTATCCGGAAATGCAATTGCCGCAAGGCTACGAAAAGCCGCCGCCAATCATTATCGGCGCCATTGGACCCAAAACATTAGCGCTTGGCGGCGCTCATTTTGACGGCGTCGTGTTGCATCCGTTCTTGACCGTGGAAGGTGTCGCGCGATCGATAAAAATTGTGCGCGATGCAGCGAAAGCGGCCAAGCGCGACCCGGATTCGATTACGATTTACGCCACGATAGTAACTGCGCCGGACTTTCTCTCGGATAAGCAGCGCGCCGACATTCTGGAAGCGCGCGCTGTATCCTATTTCATGCACGCAGAACTTGGCCGGCCGATCGTGGAGGCTAATGGGTGGGAGGCCGAGCCGCTGGCAGCCTTGGCGGAAGCTGGTCTTGCGCGGCTTGAGTATGGCTCTGGTGATATTCAAGAAACGCGGCGGCTGATGGCGGAAGCGGTCTCCATGCTGCCGGCGCATTGGCTGCAGACGGGAGCGGCGACTGGCAGCGTTGCGCACTGCGTTGAGCGCCTGCGGGAATATTCGGACGCCGGCGTAGACAGAATTTTACTGCATGGCACGACGCCGGATCAACAGCAGCCATTGGTTGATGTGATGCGGCGCGTTGCGGTCTAAGGCGAGCAAAAGATGATCGACGCTGACGCGAAAACGAGCGGCCCGCTGGATATTCGGGCAACGCCGGACGAGGCCTTCATCCGCTCGATGAGGGAGCGCTTTGCCGTTGAGCCGGAAATCGACCGTGTGATGACGGCGAAGCTTCGCAATCGCGCGGGGCCGGGCTTTGTTGCGATTCCGCTTGAAGTTCTGGGAGAAGGCTGCGCTGCGCTTATTCGGAGCGAGATCGGCGGCGAATTCAAACTCAGCAATCTACGTTGGTTGGGCGGCGGCGCCTCCAAGCTGCAAGTCGCGTTCGATCTCGACTGGAATGGCGTCGAGAGTGGAAAGCGCCGCACCACGCCGATGGTGCTGCGCATGGAGCCGCCAGCCTCGATCGTGGAGACCAGCCGCCAGCGTGAGTTTGAGATTCTGAAAGCGATGCATGGCGTGGTGCCGACGCCGCAATGCTATTGGGTGGATGCGGAAGGCAAACACTTGCCGCACCCCGGATTGATTTACGGCTTGGCGGAGGGCGTCACCAAACCAAGTGCACGTCCCTCGCAGCAAGTGACCGGCATAGGCACGAATTTCGGACCGGATCTGCGACCGATCCTGGCCGATCAATTCGTCAGGCACATGGCGGCAATCCATACCGCGCCGGCGGATCGCCTCGGCGGATTGGAATCTTTTCAGCCCGCGCAGGTGGGATCGAAGGAAAGCATTCTCCGCCAGATCAATTGGTGGCGACGCGTATGGGAAGAGGATCGTCCCGAGGCTGTGCCTCTAGTGGAGGTCGCGACGCAATGGCTGATCGCCAATGCGCCAGCCCTCGATCACGTTTCGGTCGTGCACGGCGATTTTCGCGCTGGGAACTTCCTGTATTCGGAGGAATCTCAAAAGATCACCGCCTGGCTGGACTGGGAGCTAGCGGTGCTCGGTGACCGGCATCAGGACCTCGCCTGGACCACCGGTGGGCACTTCGGGCACTACGCCGAAGACGGAACGACCTT
>JBEVJO010000178.1:0-4496 GCA_040510175.1 Caulobacterales bacterium | reverse complement strand
TGCTCTCGAGCGATCCGCGCTTCGATAAGAAACGTATGGTGCTGTGGGGACACTCGCGGAACGGGAAGAGCGCACTTGTGGCCGCAGCGTTCGATCCGCGCGTGTCTGGCGTCATTGCGCATCAATCGGGCCGGGGCGGCGCCGCACTGACGCGCTCAACGCTCGGAGAAACGGTGGCCGAGATCACCGAAAAATATCCTTACTGGTTTGCGCCGGATTTCAAGAATTATGCGGGCATGGAGCAATCATTGCCGATCGACCAGCACCAATTGATTGCACTGATTGCGCCCCGGCCGGTCCTGTTCACCGGCGGGCGCTCGGACGGTTGGGCCGATCCGGAGGGCGCCTTCCGCGCCATTCAAGGCGCACAGCCTGCCTATCAATTAATGGGGTCGGACGGTCTGAAGCAGCCGGACATGAAGCACCCGGACCTCACGGGCGATCTGTCATTTTACATTCGCGGCGGCAATCATGGTTCGACCACCTATGATTGGAATATGTTCCTGGATTGGATGGATGCGCATTTCACCAATGCGTCGGCGGCGGGCATAAGCGCGCAATGATCGTGGCGCCGGACAAAGCAGAACGCGTTGCGAATGTCCATCGCAACACGATGCAGGCGCTGGCGGATCTGGTTGGCGCGGCGGGCTGTGAGCATCCAGCGGATTTGACGCCACGCCATTTGATGCGGCGCGTGAACGAACTGAAATCCGTGAGCGCCGATATCGCTTACCGCTTCGTCCGCCCTGGCGCCCTGTTGTGGGAACCCAGCGACACTGATTTCGCGGACGATTGGCAGATGGCGCGCGCTGATTCATTCATCCCCGCCGAGTGAGCGGGACCAGCATGTCCTGTTTCGTCTATGTCCTTGGCTGCGCCGGACCGAACGGCCCGCTGACCTATGTCGGTTGGACCAATGATCTTGAGAAGCGGCTGGCCAAACACAATTCCGGAACGGGCGCAAAAACCACGCGCGGCCGCGTTTGGACGCTGCTCTATGCGGAACGCTACGAAACCAAGACCGAAGCGATGAGCCGCGAGTGGTTTTTGAAGCGCGACAAGCAATTTCGCCTGATGTTGCGGGCCGTCTGCTTCTAATGCCTGAGCCCGTCACGCTGATCAGCAACCTGACGAAACCCAAATGTTTGGCCAATCGGTCTGACACTACGGTCCCTTAAAGGGAGAAGCGGGGCCTTTTAGGAGATAAGCAATGAAACGTATTTTGACGACAACACTCAGCGCCGGCTTTGCCTTGCTTGCCGCGAACGCCTTTGCGGAAACGACCTCAAATGCAAATATCAGCATTGCCGAAGCGGTCGCTGCGGCCGAAAGCGCTCTCGGCGCAAAAGCGTTCGAGGCGGAGTTGGATGCCGGCCGCAATGGCTTGGTGTATGAAGTCGCGCTGGTGAAAGAAGGCCGCGCGTTAAAGGCTGAGATTGACTACGTCACCGGTAAGCTGATCAGCCAAAACCAACCGAACGCCATTGCGCGCCTTTGGCCGGATTCGGACATCAAGGCTGCACAGAGCGCTCCCCGGAGCCTGACGGAAACAATCGCCATGGTTGAAAAGTCCACCAAGGGCGAAGTCTCCGAAATCGACCTGGATCGCCGGAACGGCCGCCACTATTATGAAGTTGAGCTTGTCGGCGCTCAGGATCGCACGATCCTCGTCGATATGAAGACCGGCGCATTCACGCCTTTGATTGACGACTAAAGGGAAGGCGGAGCATTCCGTGCGCATTTTTTTGGTTGAGGATGATGAACGTGTCGCCAGCCATGTGGCGAAGGGTCTTAAAGGCGCGGGTCACATGGTTGAACACATGGCCGATGGGAAGGAGGCTTTGTACCACCTTTCCTCGGAGGTCTATGACCTCGTCATCCTTGACCGGATGCTGCCGCAAGTCGACGGGCTGAAAATCCTCACAACCATGCGCGCAACAGGCGACACAACGCCGGTCTTGATCCTAAGTGCGCTCAGCGACGTCGACAACAAAGTGAAAGGTCTACGCGCCGGCGGCGACGATTACCTCGCCAAGCCTTTTGCCTTGCCCGAATTGCTCGCGCGCGTGGAGGCGCTGTCGCGGCGCAAAACTGTGCTGGAGGATGTCGCGACTGAACTCAGCATCGCCGATTTGGAGATGAATTTGTTGACGCGCGAGGTGAAGCGGCATGGCGAGGTGATCGATCTCACCGCGCGCGAGTTTTTGTTGCTTGAATATCTGCTGCGCAATGCCGGGAGAGTCGTCAGCCGCTCAATGCTGCTGGAAGCCGTGTGGGATTATAAGTTCGACCCCCAGACCAATATCATCGATCAGCATGTCAGCCGGCTGCGCCAGAAGATCGATAAGGACTTCAGCCCGGCGCTGCTGCACACCGTGCGGGGCATGGGCTACGCCTTGAAAGTATGAACTGGCGTCGCTTTATACGCTCTCTGACGCTCCGCTTGACGCTCATCTATATGGCGCTGTTCTGCGGATCGATCTTTTTGATGCTGGGCGCCATGTATGTCGGTGGCGTGTGGCGGCCGCTACAGGTGGTCGAAAACAGCATTCGTAAAGCCAGCGATCAGTTCACGACAACCTATCGTCTGCAAGGCCGTGACGCCCTTCTGCGGGCGTTGCAGGACCGCGCGACCCATGCGACGGGACGTCTCCCGTATCATGTTTTCGTGGCGCCGGACGGCGCGGTGATTTCGGCCAATCTGGCGGACTGGCCAACAACGCGCGGCGCCGAATGGCTGCGCTATGAGTTTGGAACCTACGCAACGGGTTCGGAAGAAGAGCACGAAGCGGTGGTGCGCGATCTGCTCTTGCCGGACGGCTACCGGCTATTGGTGGGACTGGACACCGAAGACCTCGACGAACGCGAGGATTTCATTTTTGAGGCTCTGTCCTGGGGCACCGGCGTTACGCTGTTGCTGGGCGCGCTGGGCGGTCTTGTCATGACGCTGGCCGTGTCGCGGCGCCTCGAATCGATTAATCGCGCGGCGCGCGCGGTCATCGGCGGTGACTTGTCCGGCAGGGTTGAGCTGCACGGTAGCGGCGACGATTTCGATCAGTTGTCTGCGACGCTGAATGAAATGCTTGAGCGGATCGAGAATCTCGTCGCCTCCATCAGTCGGGTCTCAGACAGCATTGCGCACGAATTGCGAACGCCCTTGGCCCGCCTCCAGGCGGAACTGGAAGACTTGGATTCTGCATCGACTGCGCCGGAAACAAAAGTGCGTGTGATTGCGGCGCTGGCCGAAGCCGGGCGCCTGCAGGGAATGTTTGAATCGCTCCTGCGTTTAGCGCGGCTGCAGGACGGCGGCGGCGAAGTATTCGAAAAGGTGAATCTCAGCCTGATTGTGGAAGACGCCGTAGAGCTGTATCGCCCTCTGGCAGAGGAAAAAGGCCAGAAGCTCGCAGCTGAAGTCGCGCCTGATCTTATGCTGCACGGTGCGCGCGATCTCTTGTTTCAGATGATTAGCAACGTGATCGATAATTCCATCAAGTTCACGCCGCCCGAAGGCAAAATCGAAGTACGCGCGGTGCGGGAGAGTGAGGGCATCGTGCTGAGCGTCGCTGACAACGGGCCGGGAATTCCTGCGCAAGACAAGGACCGCGTGCTGGAGCGCTTTTACCGTGTCCCCAATGCCAGGCGCGCCGACGGTTTCGGACTTGGGCTCAGCCTTGTCGCCGCGGCTGCGGCGCGTCATGGCGCGAAATTACTTCTTGAGGACGCAGCGCCGGGGTTGCGGGTGATCATGCGGTTCCCGGGGCGCTAGGTGTTTCAATGTGCCGGATGATCGGCGCGCTTTTCTTTTGCTGAATTTAGGCGGACAATACGCTGCGTGGGGGGCAGGAGGATGCCCGATGACGGCTCGTAGAGTTGATGACCATGTCGAATTGGATGAGGACGAGGCCCGGGCGGGCCAGACCGGCGTCCATGTCCGCTACATTCTCGCGATCTCGGTTGTGCTGGCGCTTGCTTGCATGGGGCTGGCCATCACGTTCGCCTAAGGGCGGCCGTTAGCGCGTGACACACCGGCTTGGAAAACCTATCCAAGCCGTATGGCCTATTTGTATCTTGCGATCGCGATTCTTGCGGAAGTCACCGCGACCTCTTTCATGAAGGCGTCGGAAGGTTTCACGCGGCCCTTGCCGACAGCCGTGATGCTCGCCGGATACGTGACGGCGTTCTTTTTTCTCTCGCTCACCTTAAAGACGATTCCCACCGGTGTTGCGTATGCGATTTGGTCCGGCGTCGGCATCGTGTTGATCGTCGCCATTGCCTGGGTGTTTCAGGGCCAGACGCTCGACGTCCCCGCAATCGCCGGCATGGCGCTTATCATCGCCGGCTGCATCGTCATGAATGTGTTTTCGAAATCCGTGCCGCACTAAGACTTATTTTGTCGCCGGCACCCATGTCCGGTCGCCGACCGCCGAGTTGATCTGCCATTGCAGACCTTCGAAACGCGGCCCGGGCGGACAGACCGGCAGGATGGCGTTGTCGAT
>JBEVJO010000177.1:0-8652 GCA_040510175.1 Caulobacterales bacterium | reverse complement strand
CGCCGTGGGAAATCGGCCTCGCCGAAACCCAACAGACCTTGGTGCTGAACGGTTTGCGCGGCCGCATCGCCGTGCAGGTCGATGGCGGTTTGCGTACGGGCCGCGACGTCGCTATCGGCGCGCTGCTTGGCGCCGACGAATTCGGTTTCGCGACCGCGCCGCTGATCGCGGCCGGCTGCATCATGATGCGCAAGTGCCATTTGAACACCTGCCCGGTCGGCGTGGCGACGCAAGATCCTGTGCTGCGCGCACGCTTCACGGGCCAGCCGGAGCACGTGATCAATTACTTCTTCTTCGTCGCTGAAGAGCTACGCGAGATCATGGCGGAGCTTGGCCTGCGCACGCTGAACGAAATGATCGGTCGCGTGGATTTGCTGGATACGCGCAAGGTCGTCAGCCACTGGAAAGCCAAGGGTATCGATCTGTCGCGCTTGCTGCATCAGCCCGCGGCTGAGCCGGGCGTCGCGATCATCAACACCGAACGGCAGGACCACGGCCTGGAAAAAGCGCTCGATCAGATTCTGATCAAAGCGGCGAAGCCTGCCCTGACCAAGCAAAAGCCGGTCGTCATCGAAAACCCGGTCTGCAACGTCAATCGCACGGTCGGCGCCATGCTCTCTGGCGAAGTGGCGAAGCTTTACGGTCATGCCGGCCTGCCGGAAGACACCATCGCTATCAAGCTGACTGGCACCGCCGGTCAAAGCTTCGGCGCCTTTTTGGCGCGCGGCATCAGCCTGGAGCTCACCGGCGACGGCAATGATTATGTCGGCAAGGGCCTTTCAGGCGGCCGTATTGTGGTCCGCCAACCACAATACGTGGATCGCGATCCGACCAAAAATATCATTGTCGGCAACACGGTGCTTTATGGCGCCATCGCCGGCGAAGCCTATTTCCATGGCGTAGCGGGTGAACGCTTCGCGGTGCGCAATTCCGGCGCGGTCGCGGTCGTCGAAGGGGTCGGCGATCATGGCTGCGAATACATGACGGGCGGCGTCGTCGCTGTGCTTGGCGACACCGGCCGCAATTTCGCGGCAGGCATGTCGGGCGGCGTGGCCTATGTCTATGACCCGGATAAACGTTTCGCCGATCTGTGCAACAAATCGATGGTTGAGCTTGAGCCGCTGATCGATGGGCCGATCGACAGCAAGGATAAGGACTCGATCGCGCCGCAACAACGGTCCATCAGCGTCGAAAATCCCGGCATGGGCGACATGCTGGCCTATGACTTCGAGCGTTTGAAAATTCTGATTGAGCGGCATTTGCTGCACACCGGCAGCGTGCGCGCGAAAGAGATTCTGGCCAATTGGGACGTGGCGGTGAAGAGCTTCGTGAAGGTGATGCCGGTCGATTACAAACGCGCGTTGCTCGACATGTCGGCCGAACGTCGCGCGGCCAAGTCCGTGGCGGCCGAATAGGCCGCCGACTGAACAACATAGTCTGACTTTTTTGGACGGAGTGGGGAATGGGCAAGCCAACAGGCTTTCTCGAAATTGAACGGCGCGAGCGGGGCTATGAAAAGCCGGCTTCGCGGTTGAAGAATTATAAGGAATTCGTCAACCGCATGCCGGAGTCCGAGGTGAAGGCTCAGGCGGCGCGCTGCATGGATTGCGGCATTCCATTTTGCCACAATGGCTGTCCGGTCAACAATCTGATCCCGGACTGGAATAACCTTGTTTATGATAGTCATTGGCGCGAAGCGCTGGACCAGCTGCATTCGACCAACAACTTTCCGGAATTCACGGGCCGCATCTGCCCGGCGCCGTGCGAAGCGTCCTGCACGCTGAACATTCCCGACACGCCGGTGGCGATCAAAACGATCGAATGTGAAATCATCGATCGCGGTTGGGATGAAGGCTGGGTCACGCCGCAAGTCGCGTTGAAAAAAACAGGCCGGAAAATCGCGGTGGTCGGCTCCGGCCCCGCCGGCATGGCGGCGTCGCAGCAATTGGCGCGCGCCGGGCATTCGGTCACGCTGTTTGAGAAAAACGATCGCGTGGGCGGGTTGCTGCGCTACGGCATTCCCGACTTCAAAATGGAAAAGCATTTGATCGACCGCCGCGTCGCGCAGATGCAGGCCGAAGGCGTCGAGTTCAAAACCGGCGTGGAAATTGGCAAGGACGTTTCCATCGACGAACTGCGCAAGACATACGATGCGGTGGTGCTCTCCGGCGGCGCGGAAAATCCGCGCGATTTGGAAGTCGAAAATCGCCAGGTCGAGGGCATCCATTTCGCCATGGATTTTCTGACTCAGCAAAACAAGCGTAACGCTGGCGACGCCGAGAAGAAGGCTGCGCCCAACGGCACGCTCAGCGCGAAGGGCAAGCATGTCGTGGTGATTGGCGGCGGCGATACGGGCTCGGACTGCATCGGCACGTCGAACCGCCACGGCGCGGCGTCGATCACGCAGCTCGAGATCATGCCCAAGCCGCCGGAAAAGGAAAACAAGGCGCTGACCTGGCCGGATTGGCCGCTGAAGCTTCGCACGTCCAGCTCGCACGATGAGGGGGCCGACCGCGATTGGGCGGTGCTTACCAAGACCGCGAAGGCGGAAAACGGCAAAATCAAAGCGCTCGAATGCGTGCGCGTTGAATGGGTGAAGGACGCCTCCGGCCGCATGAACATGCAGGAAGTGCCGGGCAGCGCCTTTGAACTGAAGGCCGACCTGGTGCTGCTGGCGATGGGCTTTGTCGGTCCGCGCCACGAAGGCTTAGTCACGCAGGCCGGCGTCGCGCTCGATCCGCGCGGGAATGTGAAAGCCGACCAACTAAGCTATCATTCGTCCGAAAGAGGAATTTTTGCCTGCGGCGACATGCGCCGAGGTCAGTCGCTGGTCGTCTGGGCGATCCGTGAAGGCCGCCAATGCGCCCGCGCCGTGGACGAATTCCTGATGGGCGCGAGCGATTTGCCGCGCTAAAAGACCAATGGCGGCGGCTTGCGTTCGCGCAAAGCCGCCCCATTTTACGGACTTAAGGTAGAGATATTGGGTTCGACGCGGCGCGGCCGCGAGTGGAGGCGATTATGAACATGCACCGCCGTTTGGATTGGTCTGAACTTGCCGACGTCCTCAGCAATGCCGCCGGCGAGCTGCGCAAAGACATGCGCCGCGCCAGCCGCGAGGGCAAGGAATTGGCCGAGGACGCAGTTGAATCTGTCGCCCGCGCCGCAGACGCCCTCGCCACCAAGGCGCGGTCGGAAAGCGAAGAAGCGGTGAAATATGCGCGCTCTCAAGTCGAAGAGCATCCTTTCGGCGCCATCGCCGCAGCAGTGGGCGTCGGCGCGCTGCTCGGCATCTTGATCGCCAGCTCCTCCAGCCGTCGCTAAGCCGTCCGGCGCGGCGACAGTCGCGCGACGCCATCATCAGTTCAGAAAGTTTCGAGCGGTGATGCGTTTGCGCGTCGCCGCTCGAACGCGTTGCGGACCTTGGGCAAGCCGTGCTTTTCTAAAGGCTGCGATTTAGGAGCGCGCCATGACAAAGTCGGACGCAAGCGACGGTCCATCGGCAGCGGCGCTGATCACGAAAAGGATCGCCGAACTTGGCGACTGGCGCGGCGCGACTCTGAAAAGAATGCGCAAGTTGATCAAAGAGGCTGACCCGGAGATCATCGAGACCTGGAAGTGGCGCGGCGTTCCGGTTTGGGAGCATGACGGCATCATCTGCACCGGCGAATCTTATAAGGCGGTTGTGAAGCTGACCTTCGCCAAGGGCGTGGCGCTGAAGGATCCGGCTGGTCTCTTTAACTCAAGCCTCGACGGCAATGTGCGCCGCGCCATCGACATTCATGAAGGCGAAGAGATCGACGCTTCGGCCTTCAAGGCGTTGGTGCGCGAAGCGATTGCGTTGAACGTGTCTAAACCGGCGAAAAAAGCCAAGGCCGCAAAGTAAACCCGGCGTCACCAGAATGAATCGTCTTTACGGGCGGCGACAGCTTTCACGCGCGCTTTGGCGATCTTGCGGATGAGGTCTTCTGGCAAAGGCTTATTGTAGGGCACCTGCAAGATGCCTTTGGGCGTGGTTTTGTAATCTCCAAGTTCCTTTCGAAACGCCTCCAGATCGGCCAGGGTTGCGACAAAGCCGAGATGCGCCTTGTGCGCGGAAAACGCGAACAGAAAACGCGGTTCGACGAAGAACGGCGTATTCCATTTGATCTCTTCTTGGGCTTTTGGCGCGACGCTCTTCAACAATGCGTGCAGCTTTCGCAAATGCGGCCGGCCCGCTTCCGGCGCGGCCTCGATATAGTCTGCGATCGTCGTCGATTTTTTCGCCACTGCGTTTGCCTAAGCTGCCGAAGCTATTGCTTGCCCGCGAAATGCACCGCGAAGGCGGCGGTGTGGATCACCAGCCCCACCAGCCCGCCGATGATCGTGCCGCTGATGCGGATATATTGCAGATCGCGCCCGACATTCTGCTCCAGCTTGGCGACAATGGTTTCGGCGTCCCAGCTTTTGATTGTATCGGCGGCTAAGCGCGAAACGTCGCGGCCATGACGTTCGGCGAGCGCAACGGCCAGTTTACGCAGGCGATCATTCAGCGCTTCGCGCGCTTCATCGTCTTCGAGCAGGTCTTGGCCGACGCGGATGAAAATATCCGTGATCACGCCGTGCATTTTTGAATCCGGCGCCAAGGCTTCCTTGCGCAGCGCATCCTTAAAGCCGTTCCAGGTTTCTTTCAGGAACTGGCCCACCGCCGGATGCGACAGCAGTTCCTCTGTGACGTGCTCCACCTTCGCCCGCATTTCCGGCGAATGCCGCAGATCGTTGGAAAAACCACGCAGCATCTCGGTGATGCGCTGACGCGCGGGGTGATTTGGATCGGACAAAGCATCGCGAAGCAGCGTCTCCAACGCGCCGATCATGGCGTCGGCGGCTTTGGAATCCACGGATATAAGACGCCAGAGAAAGCTCGTCTTGTCGCGTACCTTGGCGCGGATCGTCTCTTCGTTCGCGGCTAAAGCTCGCCAGGCCTCTTCCAGCGCGGCTTCGACCACGGGTTCGTGGCGGCCCTGATCGGTGATCAATTCCAGCAGGGCGCCGATGCTGGATGAAGCGCGGCCATCCGCTGCGAAAGCGGCCGTCTGCTTGCGCAGGAATTCGGTGATCGCCGCTTCGTCGAACGTGTCGAGCAAAGCGGGCACGGCGCTCACGACGCTGTCGGCGAGGCGGCTCGCATTTGCAGGTTCGATGATCTGGTGCGCCAGGGCGCTGGTGATGTCCTGGCGATGCAGGCGTTCGTGGACATTGGCGGGAGCCAGGAAATTATCGGCGATGAAATCCCCTAAAGCCGAACCGATACGGTCTTTGCTGCGCGCGATCACCGCGGTGTGGGGGATCGGCAGGCCGAAGGGGCGGCGGAAAATCGCGGTGACGGCGAACCAGTCGGCCAACCCGCCGACCATGGCGGCTTCAGCGAAGGCCCGCACAAAGCTCCAGCCCCAGTGGGCGCGGCTATAAAAGCTGGCGACGATGAACAGGATGCACATAGCAACGAGGAGCGCGGTGGCGCTGAGGCGCATGCTGTCGAACGCCGCTTTTTGCCGGGCGTCGGCCGATTGCCGGGATTCAATCAAAGGAGCGCGCTCAATCGCGGTCATGCGCGCCGGTCCTCCTTTACAAGACAAATCCGCATCTTGTCCGAAGCTAAGCTGGATAAAGAAAGCGAGGCAATGTTTAGTTCCCCGGACGCAGAAGGTGCTCAGGACGACTTGATCTTGTTCCCTTTTTGTTCTAGAAGGGCCCGCATGCCTATTCCGAGCATGCATACCCGGCCCTCAAGCTCGCCTGCTTCGGCGTCATCGCAGGATTTTAAGTCCTGTTACGTTTCCGCATCGGCTGCGCCTTTGGTGGAGATGTGCCCATCAGGCTTTGGCGACGGCGCCGCCGCTTTGGGTTTCGCCTTGGCCTGGATGAAAGCAAGCGCGCAGGACGGCTTGCTGGTCTGGACGGCTCCCGACCACATTTTTTCCGAACATGGCGCGCCGAACGCCGAAGGTCTTGCGCAATTTGGAATTGATCCGAAGGCGCTGGTTCTGGTGCGTGCGCCCAATCAGATTCAGGCTTTGTGGGCGGCGGAGCAGGCTTTGACCTTGCCGTGCGCGCAGGTATTGTGCGTCATTGCCGCCAATCCGAAATCCTTGAGCCTCGCCGCCTCGCGGCGTTTGCTTTTGACCGCCGAGAAAAGCGGGGCGCGCTGCGTGCTGTTGCGCTTCGATGCACTGGCGCCGAGCGCGGCGCGCAGCCGTTGGCGCGTGAGCGCCGCTGCCAGCGACAATCCTTTTGACCCTCAAACTTTCGGAAGCCGGGAATTAGGGCCGCCCGCTTTCGATGTTCGTCTTGAACGCAATCGCGCCAGTCCAGCGGGACAAAGCTGGCGCGTGGATTGGAACGCCCATGAGCATGTCTTCCGTGAACGCGCCATCGAGAGCGCAAACGCCGCCCCAGCTAATTCCAATGAACGCAAGTCCAACAGGGCCGCGCTGGCTGTCCCTGCATCTGCCACGATTGTCGACGGACCGGGTGCGGCGCAGCGGCGGCGCGCCGGCTGACGGCAAACCCTTCGCGCTCTACGCCAAGATCGGCAACGCCTTCATCCTGACAGGGTTGGACGAGGCGGCGCATCAGGCTGGCTTGCGCGCCGGTTTGCCCTTGGCCGATGCGCGCGCGCTCCGTCCCGATCTCGCGGCGCAAGAAGACGACGAAACGGCGGATGCGCAATTGCTCGACGATATCGCCGCCTGGTGCGAGCGCTTCACGCCGATTGTCGTGATCGATGCGCCGGACGGTTTGTTCCTCGACATCACCGGCTGCGCGCATTTGTTCGGCGGTGAAGCGGCTTTGCTGAAGGCCGTCAAAAGCGGCTTGCGGACGCAGGGCTTCAATGTCCGCGCTGCCATTGCCCCGTCGCCGGGCGCCGCCTGGGCCTGCGCCCGCTTCGGCAAGCGGCGTTTGATTGCTCCGGACATGCTGGACGCCGCTTTGACGCCGTTGCCTTTGCCGGCTTTGCGACTGA
Source organism: Caulobacterales bacterium (assembly GCA_040510175.1). Lineage (GTDB taxonomy): Bacteria > Pseudomonadota > Alphaproteobacteria > Caulobacterales > Aquidulcibacteraceae > JBEVJO01. The sequence goes on along the minus strand of JBEVJO010000177.1, from coordinate 1,649 downwards.
GCGATGCCGCGGCGGCTTTGCTGAAACGCCTAGGCCTCAAGACCATCGGCCAGATTGCCAACGCGCCGCGTCAGCCTTTTTCCGCCCGCGCTGGACAACAGGCTTTGCTGCGTCTGGATCAGGCGTTTGGCCGGGCGCCCGAAGCATTGACGCCGCGCCGTCCGTCGCCGCCGGTTTTTGCTTTGCGTAAGCTGGCCGAGCCGATCCTGACGTTGGATGCGGTGCTGATCGTCACCGAAGCTTTGTGCGGCGATCTTTCCGTCAAGTTGGATCAGCGAGGCCATGGCGTGCGCTTTTTGCGGCTATGTCTGTTCGACGTAAATTCCAAAGTCAGCGTCATCAAGTTGGCGCTGAGCCGGGCGGAGCGTGACCCGAAAACGATGTTGCGATTGTTGCGTGAACGCCTGACGGCCGCGCCGGAAACGCTGAACGCCGAATTCGGTTTTGAAGCCATGCGATTGGATGCGGTGGAGATCGCACCGATCGTCTTTCACGCCACCGATCTGGCGCCAGCCTCTAAGCGCAATGCGGCGGCGGAAACGCGCTTGGTGGATTCCATTCGCGCGCGTCTGGGCGCTGACCGCATCGGCCATGTCGTCATCCGCGATGCGCATGCCCCGAAGCGCATCAATCAATGGTCGCCCATCGGCGAAGATATAGAGACGCGGGAGGCGAGCCCGCCACAGGACAATGTGATGCGTCGGCCCTTGTGCATTTTCACGCACAGCCAACCGGTCGAAGCTCTGGCCTCCGTGCCGGACGGTCCGCCTGGGCGTTTCCGCTGGCGGCGCGTGCTGCACGAAGTGGTGCGCGCCGAAGGGCCGGAACGCATCGCCGCCGATTGGCTGCGCGCGCCTGGCAAGCAGGATTGCGATTATTACCGGGTCGAGGATCGCGAAGGCCGGCGCTTCTGGCTCTATCGCGAAGGCGCGTTCGGTGATCCCGAGGCGCCGCCGCGCTGGTTCATCCAAGGCGTGTTCGCATGACGGATTTCGCTGAATTGTGCGCGGCGACGAATTTTTCGTTCCTCCGCGCCGCCTCGCATCCCGAAGAAATGATTCTCGGCGCAAAGCAATTGGGCTTCGCCGGCATCGGCGTGGGCGACCGCAATTCGCTGGCGGGCGTGGTGCGGGCGCATGAAGCGGCGAAAGAACATAAAGTGCCTTTGTTGGTTGGCGCACGCTTGGTGTTTTGTGACGGAACGCCGGACATTTTCGTCTATCCGAAAGACCGCCCCGCCTATGCGCGCCTGACACGGCTTTTGACGGTCGGCAATCGGCGCGCGCCCAAAGGCGAGTGCGAATTGTATATCGAAGATTTTCTGCAATTCGCCGAAGGACAACAGGTGATCGTCGCCCCGGTTTTGGAGGCGGGCGCCGCGCCGGACGCGCGCCTTCGGGAGACCCTCGATCTGATCCACGAAGGCTGCGGTGCGGTCTGGCTGGCGGCGCGGTTTGTTTTGGACGGCGAGGACCGCCGCCGCTTACGCCTTCTAAAAAACCTGGCGGAACAAACCGGCGCGCGCTTGATCGCCACAACCGAACCTTTGCACCATGTTCCCGAACGCCGAGCGCTTTTGGACGTGCTGACCTGCGTGCGGGAAAAAACCACTTTGGATGATGCCGGCCGTTTACTGGCGGCGAATGCCG
>JBEVJO010000176.1:0-3487 GCA_040510175.1 Caulobacterales bacterium | reverse complement strand
CTATTACCCAATCGCGCACATGGTGTGGTGGTGGGATGGCCCGAACTTGGCCGCATCGCAAAGTGCTGAAGCCACCGTGGCTACCGCAGGCTTGATCTGGCAGCAAGGCGCGATCGACTTCGCCGGCGGCACCGTCGTCCATATCAATTCCGGCATCGCCGCTTTGATGGGCGCGCTGATCTGCGGCAAGCGGGTTGGTTACGGCAAGGAAGCAATGCCTCCGCATTCGCTGCCGCTGACCCTGACCGGTACCGGCCTTCTGTGGTTCGGCTGGTTCGGCTTCAATGCCGGCTCTAACCTGGAATCCAATGCCTATGCGGCTTTGGCCATGGCGAACACCTTCCTGGCGCCTGCTGCGGCCGGTTTGTCCTGGGTTGCGTTCGAGTGGATCTTCAAAAAGAAGCCAACCTTGCTGGGCGCTGCGTCGGGCTTGGTCGCTGGCTTGGTTGTGGTCACCCCGATGGCTGGCTTCGCCGGACCGATGGGCGCCATCATCTCGGGCCTGATCGTCTCGCCGATCTGCTTGATCTTCTGCTCGGCCGTGAAGTCCGCGCTGAAGTACGACGACAGCTTGGACGTCTTTGGCATCCACTGCATCGGCGGCATCACTGGCGCGATCCTGACTGGCTTCGTGGTCAACCCAGCTTGGGGCGGCGCGGGCGTGGTCGATTACACCACCTGTGCGGCGCACGCCTACGCTACGTGCGATGTCTTCGCTTACGACATGGCGGCGCAAGTCACCGCGCAGATCAAAGGCGTGATCATCACGCTGCTTTGGTCCGGCATTCTCAGCGCGATCATCTTCTTCGTGCTGAAACTGATCGGCGCCTTGCGCTCCTCCGACGAGTCGCAAGTCGAAGGTCTGGACATCTCCGACCACGGCGAACGGGCATACCACTCGTAAGCCATTGAAGGGCGCCTGGGGGTCCGGGCGTCCTTCAAACATCATTGGTCCAACTCGGAAGGGCGCGGTTTTCGGACCGCGCCCTTTTCTTTTGCCGTCACACCAAACGCTGAATCATTTCGGCGCCGGACCGATCTTGTTTGCGCGCCCTTAACCCGTAAGGCCGCAGATAGGGGTTTGAAACTTTTTCCGGCGCGGCATGAGCTATAACGACGCCATCGATTTTGACGACGAAGACGACGCTTCAACAGGTTCTGAGGCGGCGGGCGGAGTCGTACCCTGGCGGGGTTATCTGGCGTCCATGGGCCTGGCCGGCGGCGGGCTATTCTCAGCAGCGGCCTGCTTTTCCTATTCGACGACCGATCCCAGCTGGAACGTCGCCTCATCCGGACCCGTGCAAAACGCCATGGGCGGCAGCGGCGCGGTCGTCGCGGACCTGCTGAATCAAGGCCTTGGCGTGATCGCGGCGCCCGCCGCATTGGCGGTCGCCGGCGCCGGCGCCTGGCGCTTTTTCGCCGGTCCGCATCTTTCGCAATTTATCGGCTGGCGCGCCGCCGCCGGCATGGGGGGCGTTGTCGCCTCCAGCGCCTTTATGTCGACGCTGCCGGTCCCGGCGAGCTGGCCTTTGGCTGTCGGTCTCGGCGGCATCATGGGCGACGGGGTTTCCGCGTTGTTGCGTTGGCCGCTGGACGCGATCGGAGCGCCGGGGGCGCCAATCATCGTCGGCGCCTTGACCGGCGGCGCGGCTTTGGCCGGTCTTTGGAGCGCCATCGGCTTGAAGTGGCGCGACGCGGTGGTTGCCGGCGCCTGGGCATGGCGTTCCGCCGCTTGGGTCGAGTCCTGCCTGGCCGCTGCGTTCGGCAAACTGGCGGCGCTGCAGTTCAAAAAGAAAAAGGCCAAGTCTGTTGCGCACGACGACGACGACGATGACGATATGTTCGCTGGAACTGCGTCCAATCGCATGCGCATCGACACGTCGGCGCCTGCAGCCCACCAACCGGCCAAGCGCAAAGCAGTCGATTCCGTTCCGGTAAAAGCGCCTGCCGCGGCGAAACCAAAAAAGGAAAGCGCCCGCGAAGCGCGCGAGGCGCAGATGCGCCTGCCTCTGGACAAGATCAAAGGCTTTGAATTGCCGCGTCTGGAGCTTTTGCAAAAAGCCAAGCCGCGTCAGAACGTGGTCGATGAGCCGGCTTTGGTGCAGAGCGCCCGCCGCCTGATGGCAGTGTTGAAGGAATTCGGCGTCGAAGGCACAATCTCGCAGGTCAGCCCGGGCCCTGTCGTCACGCTTTATGAATTCGAACCGGCCGCCGGGGTGAAATCCTCGCGGGTCATTACGCTGGCCGACGACATTGCCCGCTCGATGAGCGCCACCTCGGCGCGCGTCGCGGTGGTGCCGGGCCGCAACGCCATCGGCATCGAATTGCCGAATCCGAAACGCGAAACCGTTTACTTACGCGATCTATTGGCGTCGCCCGTGTTCGACAAATCCGAAGCGGGATTGCCGATCGCACTCGGCGAAACAATTGGCGGCGAACCTTATATCGCCGATCTCGCCAAGACGCCGCACTTGCTGGTGGCGGGCGCCACCGGTTCGGGCAAATCGGTCGGCGTCAATGCGATGATCCTGTCGATCCTGTACCGGCTGCCGCCGGAGCGTTGCCGCTTCATCATGATCGATCCGAAAATGCTGGAATTGTCGGTCTATGATGGCATTCCACATTTGCTGGCGCCGGTCGTCACGGATCCAAAAAAAGCGGTCGTCGCGCTGAAATGGACTGTGAAGGAGATGGAAGACCGCTATCGCCTGATGTCAAAGGTCGGCGCGCGGAACATCACCGGCTTTAACGAACGCGTCGCCGCGGCGGCCGAGGCCGGCGAGACCATCGAGCGCCAGGTGCAAAAGGGCAACGACCTCGACACCGGCGAGCCGATTTATGTTCGCGAAGTCATCCCACTTGATCCAATGCCGTTTATCGTCGTGGTGATGGACGAAATGGCCGACCTGATGCTGGTCGCCGGCAAGGATGTCGAAGGCGCCGTGCAGCGGCTGGCGCAGATGGCGCGGGCGGCCGGCATCCACTTGATCATGGCGACGCAACGTCCGTCCGTGGACGTCATTACCGGCACGATCAAAGCCAATTTCCCGACCCGGATTTCCTATCAAGTGGCGTCGAAGATCGACAGCCGCACCATTCTGGGCGAACAGGGCGCCGAGCAATTGCTGGGGCAGGGCGACTTGCTGCTGATGAGCTCCGGCTCCCGCGTCCGCCGCCTGCACGGTCCGTTCGTCACCGACGGCGAAGTCGAAGCCGTGGTGAAATTCCTGAAATCGCAAGGCGCGCCGTCCTATCGCGAGGAAGTCATTCGCGATGAAGACGAAGGCGGCGGCGTTGGCGACAGCAGTGAAGGCGGCGGCAGCGGCGACGAATTGTTCGATCGCGCTGTCGAAATCGTGCGCCGCGATCGCCGCGCGTCGACCAGCTACATTCAGCGCCGTTTGCAGATCGGCTATAATCGCGCCGCCAGTCTGATGGAAAAGCTCGAGGAAGAAGGCGTTGTCGGTCCGCCGGATCACGCCGGGCG
>JBEVJO010000175.1:0-6898 GCA_040510175.1 Caulobacterales bacterium | reverse complement strand
CCGAGGCTCTCGGCTTAGCTTGAAAAAGTGCAAGGTGTCCAGGAACGGGCGCGCTGTTCGCGTTTCTGCGCCAGCGTTTCGATCATAGGTTCACGTGGAACCGCTTGCTGTTTGAACGCTTCCTGATCGTCCAAGCAATTGACGTTGACGATGCTGTATTTGGCGCCGTCAGGATGTTCGGACACTTGCGCCACATACGTCGCGCAACGCGAACACAAAATGTAGTCGGCCGAACGGGTCTCAAACTTGTAACGCAGCATGGCCCCCAGATCAGTCCGGATTTCCATTTTGCCGCCCGGGTCGCTCGTCATGCGGGGGCCGTGTCTACGGCAGAAACCGCACTTACAGGTCGTCACCATAAGATCCCCGGGCGCTTGGGACAGCTGAAACCGAACACGGACAGACCGGCAATGACATGCGCCAGTTAAATTGATGCTCATCGACCGCCCTCGCACCCCGATAGCAAAACGACCCCAGACCCGTTCAGGTTGCCTGAACCGAGTAAAATCGTGATTCCCGACATCAGCCAATCTGGCCGCGATGCCGCAATTTGTGGTCAGCAAGCACGCAGGCCATCATCGCCTCGCCAACCGGCGCCGCCCGGATGCCGACGCAGGGGTCGTGCCGGCCCTTGGTTGCTATATCGGTGTCAGCGCCTTGCGCGTTCACCGTATTGCGCGGTGTCAGGATTGACGAAGTCGGCTTGACCACAAAACGGCAAACCACTGGCTGGCCCGTTGAAATGCCGCCCAACACCCCGCCATTGTTGTTCGACAGGAACACCGGCCCATCCGTACCCATGCGCATCTCATCGGCATTCTGTTCGCCTGACAACGCTGCGGAAGCAAAACCGGCGCCGATCTCTACGCCTTTCACTGCATTGATGCTCATCATCGCCGAGGCCAGATCGGAGTCGAGCTTGCCATAGATCGGCGCGCCCCAGCCCGCCGGAACGCCTTCGGCAATCACCTCGATCACGGCGCCAAGGGATGACCCAGCTTTACGCGCCGCGTCCAAATCCGCTTCCCAAAGCTTTGCGGTATCGGCGTCAGGGCAGAAAAATGGATTGTTGGCGAGTTCGCTCCAATTCCACTTGTCGCGATTAATTGCACGGCCCCCGATCTGCACCAGCGCCCCGCGCACACTCATCTCGGGGCCCAGCACCTTGCGCGCCACGGCGCCGGCCGCTACACGCGCGGCTGTTTCGCGCGCGGAAGAACGTCCGCCGCCACGATAATCGCGCACGCCATACTTTGCCCAATAGGTATAGTCGGCGTGACCAGGACGGAACTTGTCGCGGATATCGGCATAGTCTTTCGAGCGCTGATCCGTGTTTTCAATCCACAGTGCGATTGGCGTTCCCGTCGTGACCGGACCGCCGGTGCGCTCATCCTCAAACACGCCTGATAGAATTTTCACCAAGTCATCTTCACGTCGTTGCGTCACGAAGCGGCTGGTGCCTGGTTTGCGGCGGTCGAGATCGGCTTGGATTTCGGCTTCGGTCAAGCCGAGCCCCGGCGGGCAGCCGTCAATCACGCAACCCAAGCCCGGCCCGTGGCTTTCGCCAAAGGTGGTGACTCGAAACAGTAATCCGAACGAATTATGTGACATGGTGGAGCATTAAAGCGGAAAAGCGCAAACAATCCGTATGCTTATGCAGTAAGCGCGCACGGAGCGCCATGGGTTGCGCCAAAATCTGATTTTATTCGGTTTTTTCCGTCAACAAGACCGTCGTGGGCAAGCCAAGACTGGCCAGCCATTGGTCAACCTGCCGCGTATACTCGCCGTCCAGGCCGAGATTGACGTTGATCTCCCCGTGGGCGAGATCAACCGGCAGAATGTGCGCCGTGCCTTGATATCCAGCGAGTGCTGTTTTGAGCCGCTCCGCTTGAAGGCATTGCAGCTGGACTTTCGATGAACACACCAGAAGCATCGGCGCGGGCTGACCGCTCACCTGCACCGTCGGCGATGTCTTGCGCCAGAATTCCGGATCGGTCCCGAAGGCCACATCGTACAGCTTGCCATGCCTGCCCGTCATCAGGCGCTCGACGTCGTAAGCGGCGCTGTCGAGCGCCACGGTTCCCATCCATTTGTGCGCGCCCGCCTCCGCCGCAAACATCGGATTTGCGTTGATCAGCGAAACCAGATGCGCGCCCGCGGAATGGCCGATCAGCACGATCCGCGAGGCGTCGCCCCCCCACTCCTCGGCATGCGCCTGCACGTAGGCAAGCGCGCTGGCGACATCGCGGGCTTGATCCGCCGGATAAGCTTCCGGGATCAGACGATAATTAATCGAGACGAAAACATAACCCCGGGCGAGATAATGTCCGGCCTTGTTGTCGACAACGCGCCCCAAGCCCTTGTCGCCATATTTCCAAGAGCCGCCATGCACCATGAGAATGATCGGCGCTTTTTTATCGCTGATCGCGTTTGCTCCGTAGACATCTAGTTTCTGCGCGTAGGCCGGACCATAGGCAAGATCACGCCAGACGACATACTGCGGCGCGTCGATGGCATCCGACGCTGGAATGCGGGCAGACGGCAGCACGCGCGCTGGCTTTGCCGGAACCGAATTGATCTGCGGCGCCGGGATGGCGGCAGTCGCCTCCGGAACGGCGTGCGCGCACGCGCCGAGACAAGCCGCCGCAAACGCGGCTGCTGCGATCTTAAGCTTGTTGATAACGCCAAACCCCATCGTGCCCCACGCTACGTTTTACGCGCCCCTCGCCGATCAGGCGATGCAAATGCGCCAGGGTTTCCCCGGCCGCCAATGCATGCGGATCGTCGCCGATATCGCGCGCGAACATCGCGCCATAAAGATCGACCACCCGTTTCGGTTCGGCCAATCGCGACCACACCCGATCTAGCTTCTTTTGGTGGCCGGACAAAAGGTTGTCTAGCCGCACATGCACCCCGCGAAACGGCTCATTGTGGGCGGGCAATACAAGCGCGTCTTCTGGCAGGAAGTCGCGTAGCTTCCGGCAGGAATCGAGCCAATCAAGCAGCGGGTCGGCTTCGGGTTCTGTCGGGTGTACTGAAACGTTGGAGCTGATACGCGGCAATATTTGATCACCGGAAATCAGCAGCTTCCCCTCGGGCTCCCAAAGACAGGCATGTTCCGGGCTGTGGCCATTGCCAAGAACGACGCGCCACGTGCGCCGGCCGATCAGCAACTCATCCCCTTCGCTCAAGCGCAGATAACTTTCCGGCAACGGCGTGACGCCGCTGCCAAAGCCGCCGAAACGCGATCGATACAGCTCCAACGCCGCATCGTCCAAACCCGCGGCGCGATAAAAATCCATGCCCTCTTTGGGCGCTTGCCGGCCAGTATCCGCCACCAGCATGCGGGCGGTTATGTATTCGAGCGGCGTCATCATCAACGGCGCGTTGTAACGACGACTTAGATACCCGGCGCAGCCAATATGATCCGGGTGCATGTGGGTGCAGATAATGCGATTGATGGGACGGCCTTTCAGAACAGACGCCGCCGCGTCGTCCCAGGCCTTTTTGCTCGGCGTGTCGCCGATTCCCGTGTCCACCAGCGTCCAGCCATCGCCGTCCTCAAGCAGCCAGACATTGATCCAGGCCAGACTGAACGGCAGAGGCCGCCTCAGCCAAAAGACGCCCTGCGCCACTTCAACAGCACCGTTCGCATCCGGCGCTTCCCCGCAGGGATAGGTAAGACGCAGATCGTGTACGGGCACGTATTCGCCGTCCATTTGCGCCATGCCCTGCTCCAATCCTTGCCGCCGCTTGCAGGTATGCCTGCTGCCCGCTAGATCGCGGGCGTCAATCAATCTAGAAGCGCTTGTCATACTGGCGCTTACAACCATTACCTAACCGCAAGCGTCCTCATCTCCAAATTGGGCCCAAGCGCAACCGCTTGGCGCTGATCCGCCCCTCGCAGGCCATTGGTTCATCGCTAGATGCAACTTCCCGAGATTTTCAGGCACAGGGACTTTGTCCGGCTTTTAACCGCGCGCGCCTTATCCAGCCTCAGCATGGGCATGTTGTCCGTCGCCATCGGCTGGCAAGTCTATGAAGTCGCTCGCCAAACCATGAGCGTTCCGCAGGCGGCGTTCATGGTCGGCATGATCGGCCTTGTGCAATTCGTGCCGATACTCCTTTTGGCGCTGCCTGCCGGTCAGATTGTGGACCGCCACAGCCGCAAAGTCATTTTGGCGACATGTGTGCTTCTTGAGTTGCTCACGGCGCTGGCTTTGCTTGGCATCACCTTCCTGCCACAGGGGCGCCAGCTCGAATTGATTTTCCTGATCGCGGCGTTCTTCGGCGTGATCCGGGCTTTTTATCCCGCATCGTCTTCGGCCATCCTGCCCATGCTGGTCCCGCGAAGCGAACTGCCCACGGCGATCGCTTGGATGACCACGGCCTACCAAGTCGGCACGATCGGCGGCCCCGCCATTGTGGGCTTTCTGATCGCGCTATCGATTGGGGCCGTTTACGCGATCTCTGCCGGCTTCCTGGCGATCGGCGCACTGAGCGCTTGGCTGATCGCCACGGACACGCGGCCGAAAGCGGCTGCCCAGCGCGGCTTCGCCGCAGCGCTGGAAGGATTGAAGTTCGTCTATTCAAACAAGGTCATTTTCGGCGCCGTCATGCTGGATCTCGTCATTGTGTTGCTAGCGGGGGCAACAGCATTGTTGCCAGCGTTTGCGCGCGACATTTTGAAAACCGGCCCGATGGGATTGGGTTTGCTGCGCGCCGCGCCAGCCATTGGTGGTTTGGCCGCCAGCATTTATCTCACGCGCAAGCCGCTGACCCGTCACTTAGGCCGCTGGATGCTGAGCGCTGTGATTGTTTTTGGCGTCGGCACAGTCGCCTTTGGCCTGTCGCGGAACTTGGCGCTTTCTTGCCTTTGTCTTGCGATCACCGGCGCCGCCGACAATATCAGCGTCTTCGTCCGGCATAACCTCGTGCAAATTCTGACGCCCGACGCCATGCGCGGACGCGTCGGATCCGTGAATATGCTGTTTATCTCGGCATCCAACGAATTGGGCGAATTCGAATCCGGCGTCGCCGCGCGATTTTTGGCGCCGGTCGGCGCTGTGCTCTTCGGCGGCATCGGCTCAATCTTTATCGGGCTTGTCTGGGGAAAGCTGTTTCCCAAACTGCGCGACACCGACACATTGGAGTTCGCCGAACCGGAGAGTCCAGCGATCGCGCTGGATAACGAAGCCAAACTTTGAGCTACATGCGCTCCGGCGCAGCTATGCCGAGCAAGTTGAGGGCTGTTTCAATCTGCCCCAACGTCGCGGACGCGAGAGACAACCGCGACGCCTGTAGCGCAGGGTCACTCTCATGCATGATCGAGGCTTCCGCATAGAAGCTCGAGAAGCTTTGCGCCAAAGTGTAAACGTGATCGCAGATGAAATGCGGCGCACGCTTGTCATACGCCGTCTTCAGCGCCGCATCGAAACCGTCGAGCGCCAGCACAAGGTCGCGCTCCACCGGCAGTTCAATCCGCACCGGGCCAGCGCTTAGATTCGCTTCCGCAGCCTTGCGCAGGATCGATTTGATGCGCACCGCCGCATATAAGAGATAAGGCCCGGTCTTGCCCTCGAACGTCATGAAGCGATCAAGGTCAAAAACGTAATTCGTCGTGCGCTGGTTTTGCAGATCCGCGAACTTCACCGCCGCGATCGCAACCTTGTGCGCTACATCCTCGAACTCGTTCGCCGGATAATCCGCGCCGACGTCAGCCTCGCGCAAGCGCGCCCGCGCTTTCTCGGTCGCCTGTCCGATCAAATCCTGCAGTTTGAGTACGCCGCCGGCGCGCGTTTTGAACGGCTTGCCGTCGGTTCCGTTCATGGTGCCGAAGCCGATATGCTCAAGCTTTGCGCGATCGATGTAATCGGCGCGCGCAGCCGCCCGGAACACTTGTTCGAAGTGATCGGCCTGGCGCTGATCCACAACGTACAAAACGAGATCAGGCGCAAAGTCGCGCACGCGCTGGACGATGGTGGCGAGGTCGGTCGTGCCGTACATCGCCGAGCCTTCGGACGAAATTACCAGCAGCGGGTCGGGATGTTCGGCTTCATAGACGCTGCCGTCGTCGCGCTTTTTCTTTTTCGTTTCACCCGGCCCCGCAACACGCACGATGCGGGCGCCCTGGTCCTCTTCCAGCAAGCCTTTGGACTCCAGGTCCTTGACCATGTCCGGGATCAACGGATCGGCGTCGGCCTCTCCTAGCCAAAGATCGAAATCCACGCCGAGGCTAGCGAAGTCGCGCTTCTGCGCCGCCATCGAGACTTCGCGCATCCGCTTCCAGATCGTGCGATGCGACTCGGCGCCGCCTTGCAACTGCGCCGTGGCTTTACGCGCGCGATCGCGAAACGCGGCATCGTCTTTGGCGCGCGCAGCGGCGGCAGGATACGTCGCTTCCAAATCCTCCAGCGTCAGCGACGCCAGCTTTTCGGAAAGCCCCTTGTCGAGACCGCCAAGCTCATCTTCCAGCGCCACGATCATCAGGCCCATCTGGAAACCCCAATCGCCGAAATGTGCGTCGCCCCACACCGTATCGCCGCGATACCGGAACAACCGCTTCACGCTTTCGCCGATAATGCTGGCGCGCAGGTGCCCGACATGCATGCCCTTGGCGACATTTGGGCCGCCATAGTCCACGATGACTTTGCGCGCGTCCGTCACCACACCGGCGCCAAACCGCTGATCATCCGCAATCGCCTGCCCACGCGCCGTCAGCGCGTCGGCGGACAAATTGAAATTGATGAAACCAGGCCCCGCGACTTCAGCGGACGAAATCGCTGGATCAGCGCGCAAAACGGCCGCGACCGCTTCAGCGATTTCCTTTGGATTGCGTTTCGCGGCCTTGGCTGCGGCGAGCGCGCCATTGCACTGAAATTGCGCCAAGTCCGGCCGA
>JBEVJO010000174.1:0-7605 GCA_040510175.1 Caulobacterales bacterium | reverse complement strand
CGTTCAGGTTCGGATGTCGTCCTCACGTATCATTCAAATGCCGCGGTGGCAGCCGATGTCGTCAAGGCGATTGAAGAAGCGGGTCCCAAAGCGCTGGCCATTCAAGTTAACATCGAAGAGCCCGAATCCGTTCGAAAAGCCGTTGCAATCGCCCTGGAGAAATTCGGGGAAGTGCACTCGGTCGTGTACGCTTCGGGACCCCCAATTGAGTTCCAATACATAAATGAAATCAAACCAAGCGATTGGGCGCGCGTCATCAATGCCGACGTCAACGGAGCCTTCAACGTTGTTGAAGCAACCCTGCCCCATTTCCGGCAGCGAGGCGCTGGAAACTATGTCGGCGTTCTAACCGGCGCCGTTGATCGCGCGCCGCCGCGCGACATTCTTTCTGCTGCGCCCAAAGCCGCGATACAAATGCTCCTTCGCGGCGTCGCGCGAGAGGAAGGGCGCAGCGGCATTCGCGCGAATTGTGTAGGCCCCGGCTTTATCGCTGCTGGCCTCGGACTAGCAACAGTGCATGAGAGCACTCGCCGCTATGTCGACAAGCTGGTCCACGCCATTCCGCTGAAACGCCCCGGTCAGCCCTCCGACGTTGCAGACGTAACGATCTTTTTGTTGTCGAACAAATCCAGCTACGTGACTGGCGTTACCATCCCGGTCGCTGGAGGCCTCCAATTGGCCTGAGGTTTGTTCCTTGCTATCGCCGCCACGCCCGTAGCAGCTCACACGCTCAGGAACTCGACCAGGGACGAGTCCTTTTTCAGGAAAAGCGCGACGCTCGAATGTCGCAACCGCCGCGCTACTTTGGTCTGCAACTCCGCACGCTACGCGCATGGCGTGCGTGTCCCAGTAAATCGAACGCCACTCCGTTATTTTGCCGTTCTTGAAGTCGAAATGCTTCCGCCGTGGCGCCTTTGTACAGGAGGCGCTACTGTTCTATGGCTTCTGCCCGATGACGCCTTGATCGTAACGGGAGCCTACATCCCCGCCGATGGCGGCTTGTCGATAATGTAGCGACATCAATTTCTAGGCGATTAACGCGATGCCTGCGTCAGCGGCTCGACTCGATTCAACGCTGCTTCTGAATGAGCGGCGCATAGAACGAAATAAGCAATAATCGCAACTTCAAAAACTGTCCAACGAATCCAGATCGTCGATCGCGGTCAACATCCGTTCTAGGAAGGCCAGCGCCGTGGGCTCCGGCATCATCGGCGGCATATTTTCCGCGGGGCATAAAACCACAGTCCAAAAAGCCAATGCCGAGAAAAGTTGCTGCCGACAATTGAGCAAGGCATCGTCAAACGAGCCTGCGTCTACGCCGTTCTTCCGCATACGCTCAAGGTAAAGTTTCAACAAGTCGCGTTCCCAGGCGCGCCGGTTCTCAATCGTAAGGGCTGTGCTGACCGCATAAATAAAATCGCGGCTCCAGTGGCCAACCGACATAATCTGCCAATCGGCAAGGCCCATGCGGCCATCAATGATGTACCAATTCTTCAAGTGAACGTCACAATGCTGCAAAGTCTGCGGCAAGAATTTATGCCGTTTCACCGACGCAATGGTCGCCGGCCAAAACTCTTCTTTGCGCGCATAAAGCCTGTCCGGCACAATACGCCTGCCTCGTTCAAAGGCCCGGATCGCGGTTTTGTCCCAGCCCGGCAAGCCGGAAATCATCTGGTCCCAGAACGGCTCCCATTGCCGATAGGGTAACGTGGACGTGCCGATAGCCGGACTGTTGTAAAATTTCGCGTGAAAATCAGCCAGCAACGTCACCATGTCTTGAGCGCACGCGCGGTCGATTTCCGTGTGCTCATCACAGAATAGGGCTCGGTCCGCGATGTCTTCGAACAAGACGATATAGGCGTAGGTTTCGGGATCAAAGCCGGCGTAATATGTCCGAGGAACTTCAATTGTGAGGCCCGGCCGGATCAAGTTAAAGAAATCAACCTCCCCTTTGGCCGTGCCCGCATTGCCGAGCATGAGGCGGTTGGACAGACCTTCGAGCGCTTTGGAAAAAATTTTCGTGGGCAGGCCTGCTTTGGCGCCGACATCGTTATAGACCGGAAATATGCTGCGGCGGTTCGTCGAACCATCCTCATGCACCTTGAAGGAAAAGGACTCGACGCGTGCGCCGGGAACCTTGGCGCATAAAACGGCCGTCAGCCATTCTTCCGTGATAGCGCTGTAATTCCAGGGGACGTCGGTCGCCAATCTAGCTTTTGGCGGGTTCGGGTTCAGGCGCGCGTATACTTCTTGGATTTTCTTCACGGCGTCGCTCATGCGCGTCTCCCTTGTAACCCCCTGCTGCAGCCCGTTTGTCGCCATTTGCGCGCACTTGCAGGATCAAACCAATGGTTTGTTTCGAACCGTGCTGTCCAGACTTCGTATACATTATGCGATTGCGGTGATTGACATTTTTTTGTTCCCGCGGAAACAATAAAAACAACGCGAACACGGCAATCTTCAGCGCCAGTTTTGCCTGAAACGGGATGGAGAGACAAAAGCAATGGAAGATTTCCCCATTAAGATCCGTCCAACTGACCTTCCGGACTGGTCGGAAAACTTTGCCTTAGCCGGTTTCGACCCCGCCGCTGGGATTGATGTCTTTTTGCACCTTGGCCGGTGGAGAAAAGACGTATCGCTGTGGCGGCAGCTCGTCATTCTTTCGCTGCCTGACAACACTTTCATCGTCAGCCGTGCGGTGGGAAAAGGACTAGAGACCGAGCGCGGCCCCGGAGCGGCTAATCTTTCCATGGAAGTTGTAGAGGACGGCAGCCATCTTCGCTGGCGCTTCTTGGGTGCTGCGCGCCGTTTCTCCGGCGAGTTTCTTCGGCATTCGCTACCGATTGACGGGCCTTTGGAACGTCTGGAATTCGAGCTCGATTTCCAGTCAGATCTTCCTCTGTGGGACCTTGGTCACTCGGGTACCGCGACCGGCTTTGCCGGACACGGTCACACAGAGCAAATTGGCAAAACGCGCGCCGAAATTAAGTTTGGCTCGGAAGTCTTCAACGTCGATACCTATGCGAACAGAGATCATAGCCGCGGGCCGCGCACGATGCGTGACTCAATGATCCGCCATATTTGGTTTCATGGAATTTTTGACAACGGCGTTAGATTTTACGCTTATCAAGTGCATGACACTGATGACGTCACGCCAGTTCTATCCGAAGCGGCGGTGGTCGTCGACGGCGTGATGCATTCGGCGAAACTGAACGTTGAGCGCCCGCTCCCCCAACGCGATGCACTCACCCACATTTTCGAGCCAGTTCCGTTTTCGCTTGAATATGCCGGCGGCCGCATTGCCGGCGTCGCGCAGTCCTTTCCGACGTCCAGCTATCAGCAATATACCGCCCCCTCAGAAAGCTATATCGGCGCACGACAAATTGGTCTGTCGCCTTCTCGCCGCCTAATGGAGCAGTCCGTTTTATATGCGTTGAGCGATGGAACAAAAGGCTATGGCCATATGGAGCGGACCGTCCCCGGTACGCTCTTGCGTGACGAAGATTTTCTCGAGTAGCGGAACAGCCCTCCGAAAACAGGACATAAAGCCACGCAGGCGCGCGACTTTAATCGTTCCGAGGCGCCTTTAAAACGTCTCGACTCGCAGGTGGTGTCTACTCTTCCCGCGGGTTCTCTGGCTTAGCAGGAAGCAGCATACACTTAATATGCAGCCTTTGCAGATAGGCGCGTCATCGTCTGCCTTGGCGGCAAAACTATTTGGAGGCACACTCACGCAAAAGCGCCCTGGCGCAGCCTTGAGCCTTTATGATCCATCAGCGAACGGAATTGGCATGCGTCCCGTGATGTTCAGACCAAAGCCCTCCAGGGCAGACAGTTTACTGCTGCTTGAGGTGAGCAAACGCATGTCGTGAACGCCGAGATCTAGAAGTATTTGTGCGCCAACGCCATAATCACGGTATCCGTGGCGGTCATGATATTCCCGGCGGCGTCCCATCACTCTTCTTGACAGAGATGATGGATCCGGATCCTGCACAAAAACCGCGACCGCAGGACCTGCATAACTTGCTAACGCTCGTAGCGCTTGGCCAACATAATCGCGCCTCGCCGCTTTATATCCCAGTAAGTCCGCCGTCATATCGAACTGATGAACACGAACCAACGTTTCTAATCCTGGAGTGATATTCCCCCGAACGAGCGCCACATGCTCGCTGCCATCGAGCGTGCATCGATAGACATGGATTCGAAAATCATCGGCAAAATAGCTTTCGAAAGGCGCCTCCGCGATTTTCTCCACGATGCGTTCAAACCTGCGGCGATACTGAATCAGGTCTGCAATGGTCCCGATTTTTAAATCGTGCTCTCCTGCAAACCGTAGCAATTCCGGCAAGCGACTCATTGTGCCGTCCGGGTTCATCACTTCACAAATTACGCCAGCAGGCTGAAGGCCTGCGAGTCGAGATATGTCGACTGCCGCCTCAGTGTGCCCCGCACGCACGAGCACCCCGCCGTCACGTGCTATCAAGGGAAAAACGTGGCCCGGCGAAACCAGGTCGCCCGCGCCCTTCGACGGATCGACTGCCACCGCGATTGTGTGCGCGCGGTCATGGGCGGAAATTCCAGTCGTCACGCCTTCCCTCGCCTCGATTGATACCGTGAATGCCGTGCCATGCCCCGACTGGTTGTTCGTTGTCATGGGCGACAGTTTTAGCTCGCTCGCGCGGTCCCGAGTGATCGCGAGGCAAATCAGACCACGTGCATGCATCGCCATGAAGTTGATGAGTCGAGGCGTGGCGAATTGCGCGGGGACAATGATGTCACCTTCGTTTTCGCGGTCGTCGGCGTCAACGAGGATATAGGGCAATCCATTGCGCGCATCTTCGATAATGTCTTGTATCGGGGAGATCGAAAGGCCCGTCATACGATCACCTGCCGTTTCAGTGGGGTGTCCGGTAAGCCGCTGGAATAATGGTTTTCTAGGCGCCTCGCTTATTCAGACAAGCGCCGAATCTAAAGCAGCGAACCGTCCATAGCCTACTTTATGAAAAATCAGCTGGTCGCGGGATGCTTCCGCGATCAAGGCGATAACTTTTCCCAGCGCCACGAAATGGTCGCCCGCCTCATGGATCGCGTAAAGATCGCAATCAATCCACGCGGCGACGCCTTCGAGAATTGGCTGCCCCGTCTCTGACAGAGTGTAGGGAATATCTTTGAACTTATCTTCCGCCTTGGATGCGAGTGCCTTGCACAGCGCCAATTGGTTTTCCGCCAAGACGTTGACGCAAAACCGGCCAGCCGCACTGATCTTCGGCCAGCTGGTCGGTGCGCGATCTGGAAAGAATCCGACGAGCGGCGGTTCAAGCGACACAGACGTAAACGACCCAACGACCATGCCCGCCGGCGCGCCGCCCGCCTGCATGGCGGTCACGGCGCAAACGCCCGTTGGGTAGTGGCCGAGGGTGCGGCGAAAACTTGCCGGTTCCGGCGCCCAGTTCATTCTAGCACCCTTTCCAAACAGGCTTGCGCCTTTCCGCGCCGGCCCGCTCGCCTTCCTTCTTGTCTTCAGTTGTGGCGTATTCCTCGATGGGTTCGAAGCGCGTCATCAAAGCAACCTCAAGAGGGTGGCCAAGGCGCCCCAGGACCGCCGCCTTGGCAGCTTGGACGGCCAGAGGCGATGCCGCATTGAGCTTCGCCGCCCAGCGATCGGCTGCGGCTCCGAGGTCCGCATAAGGGGTGACTTCATTCACCAAACCAAACTGCCGCGCTTCGTCCGCCTTGATGCGCTCGCCGGTTAGGATGAGCTGCATCGCCACGTGGTAGGGTAATTGCCGGATCGCCCGATGGACGACGCCGCATTCGCCGATAATACCGACCTTGGTTTCCGGAAGACCGAACTGCACAGTATCAGCGGCCACGATAATGTCCGCGCACATCGCCAACTCAAAACCGCCGCCAACGCAAAAACCCTGCACCGCCGCAATCATCGGCTTCTTGCAGGTCACGAGCGGCCCGCCAATGCCCGTCAGTCCGCCGCCCAGCGCCATGCGCGTCTTCCGTTCTGCGCCGCCGCTGACGTCAGCGCCGATGCAAAACGCCTTTTCGCCTTCGGCCGACAGGATCACGGCCCAGATTTCAGGATTCGCGTTGATTTCATTCCACGCCGCAAACAGCAGATCATCCATCTCCTGGGTGATGGCGTTCAACCCCGCGGGGCGGTTCAGCCGAACGTGAGCCACATGGTTTTCGATCTTGAATTCAACATCAGCCATTTGGAGACCTATTTCTTGAAGCTCTGCATAAGGGCGGTCGATGACGGCCCGCGATAATCCGACAAAACGGCCTTAAGCCCCTCTTCCTTCATCCGGCCGCGGATCGCCAGCACGGATGGAGACAGGTGTAAAAGCGCATCCATTTCCGCGATGCCCGCGGTTGCTTGGCGGAAACCCGCCGCTTCCGCCGCACGATTGATCGACAGCTTTTTCACGCGAAGAACGTCCGGCGGAATAAGTGCGATGCGCGCCGCTATCGCCTCGACGCTCTCGACAAGCTTTTCAGCGGAGACGCAATGGTTCGCCCACCCCCACTCCACCGCAGTGGGACCATCAATGCTGTTGCCGGTAATGAAGGCGAATTCCTTCGCCCGCTTCGGGCCGACCGCGGAAACCCAAGTGGGCGCGATATAACCTCCGCCAATAGGCACGCCGGGCTCACTGATCGCCACATCATCCGCAACCACGGTGAGATCCGCAAAGATGCACATCTGCGCCGCAACGCCTGAGCAATATCCATGAACGGCCGCAATGACTGGCTTCGGGTGATCCCATATCGCCATCCAACGATCGACATTTCTATTGAGCCGGGCGGCGTCTCGAACCGGATCGATCTCCGCGGCGCCGCCATATTCGCCAAGATCCATGCCGGCGCAAAAGCCTTTGCCTTCGCCGCGAATGCCGATGACAGGGCCGCCTTCGGTTTTCAGAGACTCCAGCGCTTCTGAAAACTGATCAAGCATCAAACCCGATAAGGCGTTCGCTTGATCGGGACGGTTGAGCACCAGCCAAGAGATCGGACCGGCGTGATCGATCCTGATGAGATCTTTTGGCTGCTCTTTCGAGGTCATGGCGCCCGGCCAATTGGGTTCGACGCCTTGACGTGGTAATCGGTCGCCAAGCTTGTCCGCAGCTCTCGCCGCTTGAATTTCCACTGATCTCCAACCTTAACGACCGTATCGAAGTACTGTCCGTGCAGAATGCCGTCCGGACGCTCTTTTGTGTATCGATGAACCGCCAACACGATCGAGCGAACGCTTGCTTCCGCCGGACCGGTGAAGTCCACACAGATGTTGGAATTATGATGTGACGTTCCGCGGAAATAACTGCCGATGCCTTCGAGCGTCTTCTTGTAGGCGTCCATGCCCGCCGCCCCAAAATTAGGCGCATAGCTCACTTCACAATCTTCAACGAATAGCGCGGCCAGTTCATCCGGATGGTTCATGTCCAGATGATACGAGTAGTTGTACAAAAGCGTTTCGATCTGCTTGGCGGCAATCAATTGCTCCACGGGGCTCGCATCATGGTTATTCATTCACTCGCTCCATTTATCAACGATTGTGTTGACAATGCGGATGGGCAGCAATTTTGTCAACGA
>JBEVJO010000173.1:0-6732 GCA_040510175.1 Caulobacterales bacterium | reverse complement strand
GGCCGCATCGCTGATATTCATCGCCGAACTCCGGTTGACCTTCCCATCATGGGAAGGTTTAGCGTGGCGGTCAAATCAGCTCTGGAGGTTTTATGATCCGCCTTGCCGCCCTCGCCGCTTTTGGCGCCTTCGCAACGACGCCTGCTTTTGCGCATGAAGGCATGATGGATATGCCTGGCATGGAAATGCCGGAGACACAGAAAAAGCCCCAGCCCAAAGCGCCGGAAAAAAAGCCGGTGAAGAAAGCCGCGCCGAAACCGGCCGCCGCTAAGCCGGTGGAGGCGCCCGCGCCCGTCCTCGCTGCACCCGCGCCGCACGTTGAAACGCCGCAGATCGAAGGCGCGCCGGCGCCTGTCGCAGCAACGGCGAAACCCGAAGACGTGCCCACGATGAATGCGATGGAGGGTATGGACATGAGCGAGCATGCGCACATGGACCATGGCGGCCACGACAAACAGATGACCGGCCTGTTCGGCGGCTACGCGATGACTCGCGACGCCTCCGGCACCGCTTGGCAGCCCGCCGCCGCGCCGCACGATATGCAGCACTTCACCGTCGGCGACTGGATGCTGATGGGCCATCTCACGCTCAACGGCGTCTATGATTGGCAAGGCGGACCACGCGGCGACGAAAAGTCTTTCGTCAATGGCATGATCATGGGCGCCGCGCGCCGCGATCTGGGTAATGGCGACGTTGTGAACTTCCGCGCCATGCTCGCGCCCGATCCGCTGATGGGAAAGTCCGGCTATCCATTGCTGCTGGCGGCGGGCGAAACGGCGGACGGCGCGACCTTATTGCGCGACCGCCAACACCCGCATGACCTCTTCATGGAATTGTCGGCGTCCTATTCTCATTCGCTGACCGAACACGATTCTATATTCGTCTATGCCGGCCTCCCTGGCGAACCGGCCTTCGGTCCGCCCGCTTTCATGCATCGCGTCACGGCGATGGACAGTCCCGAAGCGCCGATCAGCCACCATTGGCTGGATTCCACGCACGTCACGTTCGGCGTTGTTACGGCGGGCTGGGTGCATGGCGATTGGAAGATCGAGGCGTCAAAATTCCGCGGCCGTGAGCCCGACGAAAAACGCTACAATATCGAAACCGGCGACCTCGATTCAGAGGCAGTCCGCGTGTCCTGGAATCCGACCGGGCGCTGGGCGCTGCAAGCCTCCTGGGCGGATTTGAAATCGCCAGAGGCCTTGCATCCGGATGAGGATGAAACGCGGTGGTCGGCCAGCGCCATGTATGTTTTGCCGCTGCCGAATGACGGCGCCTTGTCCGCCATGGCCGCCTTCGGGCGCAAGGAACATGGCGACGAAAAGCTTGACGCTTGGGTCTTCGAAGGCGCCTGGAAGCCCAACCGAAAATGGACGGCCTTTGCGCGCTACGAAGCGCTGGAAAATGCCGAACTCGCCATCGCGCCGCCAAGCGACGATCCGCAAAATGTCAGCCGCCTTTCGATCGGCGCCATCCGCGACTTTCAAATTCGGGAGCGCGTGACGTTTGGCGTCGGCGGCCTTTACAGCCGTCACTTCATCTCCGACCTGCTCGACCCGTCCTATGGCGGCGATCAGGACGGCGCGATGGCGTTTGTGCGCTTGAAGATTTCTTAACCCGCCGCCGCGCGGCGCTGCGCCATCATCTTATCGAAGTTCGACCACACGCCGTCGGCGCCGGTCCAATCGCCCTTGGTGGCGCCCTTGGCGTATTCCGTCGCGCGCGCTTCAAAGAAGTTCGCGTGTTCGACGCCGGACAGAAGCGGCTGCAGCCAGGGCAGCGGGTGCTCCTTCACGCCATAGACGGTCGGGAGCTTCAATTGTCCCAGCCGCCAATCGGCGATGTAGTGAATGTAGTTTTTGATGTCCTGGGCGGTCATGCCTTGGACGTCGCCCATTTCGAAGGCGAGATCGATGAACTTCTCTTCCAGTTTAACGACCGTCTTGCAACAATCCACGATGTCGTCCTGCACCGATTTTGTGACGCAGCCGGTCTCTTCCGCGAAGGTGTGGTAGACCCGCATCATAGCTTCGCAGTGCAGGCTTTCGTCGCGCACCGACCAGGACACGATCTGGCCCATGCCCTTCATCTTGTTCGCGCGCGGGAAGTTCATCAGCATCGCAAACGAACCGAACAACTGCAGACCTTCGGTGAAGCCGCCGAACATCGCGACCGTACGGGCGATATCCGCGTCGGTTTCGACGCCGAATTGCTGCATGTAATCGTGCTTCGCCTTCAGCGCTTCATACTCAAGGAATGCCGTAAACTCGGAATCGGGCATGCCGATGGTTTCGAGCAGCAGCGCATAGGCAGCTATGTGGATGGTTTCCATGTTGGAAAACGCCGCGAGCATCATCTTGACCTCGGTCGGCCGGAACACGCGGCTATAACGCTCCATGTAATTGTCGTTCACCTCGACGTCAGCCTGGGTGAAGAAGCGGAAGATCTGCGTCAGCAGATTGCGTTCCTGGTCCGTCAGCTTGTTGGCCCAGTCCTTACAATCCTCGCCCAACGGCACTTCTTCGGGCAACCAATGGATCTGCTGCTGGCGCTTCCAAAAATCGTAAGCCCACGGGTAACGGAACGGCTTGTAGGCAAGTGATGGGGTCAAGAGGCCTGGCAAGTCGGTCCGCGTGGTCTTCATTCTGCGCTCCGCTGAACCGGGGGCTACCCACCCGCTCCGGCTCAAAGTTTGGAGCTTGAATCGCGCCGCATGCCCCCGCATCCAGCCTTCAAGCTCCGAGTTCCAGTTACGGCCGATTCGGCCGTCTGCTGGAAGCCCCTCGTGAAGCTAGATATAGGCGCGTTAACACTTTATGACCACTAGATATTGTCCACAGGCGTGGATAACATCGCAGCGCCCAGCGCCTTTTGGCGCTTCAGACGCGAGCGCTCGATCAAAGATCGAATAATTGGAGAGGTTTAGCTAACGCCGGAACGAGACCGAAAGCGCCGCGTAGCTGCGCTTGTCGGACAGGTCGCCGCTTTTATAGGTCCGCTTCATGTAACCCAGCGACATCTGGGCGGGGCCCATCTGGTAGGCGACGCCCGCCTTCAGGTCGCCGACCGTCGCGCTCTTGTTCAACTCGACCATCTCGACATCGAACGGCGACGCGCTGCCGTCCCAATCCAGCGCTTTACGCTGGGCGCCGGCGAAGACGAACCAATCGCCGTCTTTGGGGCTCTGGGAGTCCGAGTCGGAGCCCAACCGCACTTCCAAACCGCCGGACTGCTGCTCGCCGCCACGGAAAGGCGCGATCGACGCATTCGGCGCGACGGAGAGTTTTAATGTGCCAGTGCCGGGATTGACGTCCCCCAGGCTCAGCGCTTTGGCATCGTCCGGACCGGCCTTGAAATTGTCGTCGATCGGAACAGCGGATGGGGCATCGACGTAGCGGACGGACGAGCTGAAGTCCTGTGCGCCCGCAACATCCGGCGCGAAAGCCAAGATCGTCACCGCTAGGGCGGCGGCGCTAACTTGAGCAAGGCCATCTACGCTACGGGGGGACATCGACCTGATCCTCTTCAACCGCAAGTATACGATCGATGAGTTAATGCAGCGCGAATGCCTCCGGTTCCGCTTTGCGCAAAGAATTCGGCGGCCTAAACTAAAATTCAGCCTGGACCGATTTGCTCCGTATACCCCGTCTCGCCATTTTTATAAGGCGCGGAACTATTTGCAGATTTGCGCGTTTGGCCTCAGCGGTAGAATTCTGTCCGCCGGTCGCGGAAGAAACCCCAAGCCGCGCGGTGACGCCGCAAGAACTCCAGATCGAAGGTCGCGGTTAGAACCCCTTCATCCTCCCGGTCGAAGGCGGCGGCAAAGTCGCCGCGATGATCAGCTATAAAACTCGATCCATAAAACCGCTGCCCGTCTTCATTCCCGATGCGGTTGGACGCCACAACGGGGATGACATTCGACACTGCGTGGCCAAGCATGGCGCGCCGCCACGGATCGCGGGTGTCCAGACTAGAATCATGCGGCTCCGAGCCGATGGCCGTCGGATACATCAGAACATCGGCGCCCTGCAGCGCCATGGCGCGCGCGGCTTCCGGAAACCATTGATCCCAGCAGATGCCCACCCCGCTCGCGCCGAAGCGCGTCGGCCAAACCTTGACGCCGGTATCGCCCGGGCGGACATAATACTTCTCCTGATAGCCCGGCCCGTCCGGAATATGCGACTTGCGATAAACGCCGAGAATGGCGCCGTCCGCGTCAATGATGGCGATGCTATTATAATAGCAAGGTCCGTCGCGCTCGAAGATCGAGGTGGGGATCACCACACCGAGTTCAGCGGCGAGCTTCTGCATCGCCTTCACGCACGGATGCTCCGTCGCCGGATAAGCGGTGGCGAACCAGCGCTCTTCCTGGCTGGTGCAGAAATAGCGCCCCTGAAAAAGCTCCGACGGCAGGATCACCTGCGCGCCATTGGACGCCGCCTCGCGCACCAGGGCTTCGGTCTTCTTGATGTTCGCAGCCATGTCGTCGCCATACGACGTCTGCAGCGCAGCGACCGTGATTTTGCCGGGCGTCGTTTGCGTCATTGCGGGAACTCCAATTCCGGCTCCTGCTGCGTGATGCAGTGGAACGAACCGCCGCCCTCGAGAATGGCGTTCGACGGTAAGCCAACGATTGTGCGATCCGGAAACACGGAACGCAGCGCCGCAACTGCATCATCCGCACTGGCCGTCCCGTAAGTCGGCACCACGACGACCCGCGTCCCGATAATGAAATTCATGTGGCTCGCCGGAACGGGTTCGCCATCTTCGTCTTGGACCAAGCCTGGTGAGGGAATGCGCGTCACCTTCAAACGCCGGCCCGCTGCATCGGTCATCACCGAGAGCGCAGCGGCGATGGCATCCAGCGCCGCGATATTGGGATCATCAGCGCCGAACGGCGCCTGACACACCACATGCCCCGGCGCGACATAGCGGGCGATATTGTCGACGTGTCCGTCTGTGTGGTCGTTCAGCAGTCCCTCATCGAGCCAGAGAACCTTCTTGGCGCCCAGCGCCGCCGCCAGCGCGGCCTCCGCCTTGCCCTGAGTCCAGCCCTCATTACGGTTCGGGTTGAGCACGCATTGGCGCGTAGTCAGGATCGTGCCTTCGCCGTCGCCTTCGACCGCGCCGCCTTCCAGAACGAAATCATGCTGCACCAAACGCGCGCCCGCGCGGCCGGCGATACGCGGGGCCAGATCGGAATCGTGCGGCAATTGGTATTTGCCGCCCCAGCCGTTGAAGCGGAACGCCGCCGCCTGAATGGCGCCGTCAGCGGCCTTGCCGAGAAAAATCGGACCGGTGTCGCGCAGCCAGATATCGCCGAATGGTTCGATGACGACATGCGCAGCGCGGCCCAAAGCCGCTTCCGCGTCTTTCGCGCTAGCAGCGTCAGCCGCCAAAACCATGACGCGATCGCCCTGCGGCGCGCCGGTCGCCGGGCTCGGCATCGCCAGCGCCATGACCATGGCGCCGACTTCCGCACGCGCCTGGCCTAGCGCTTCGCCCCACAAATGTTCGTGCGACGGCCATGCCGTCCAAAGAGTGCGGCGCGCTGCCCATTCGCCCGGCGGCGGCGCAAAAGCTGCTGGAGAAGAGGTCTGGCTCACGCACGTGTCTCCTGCGGTCGGATCCGCGAGTGGCGGATAGGGTCTAGGGCCGCTTAAGGCAAGATTGTTTCAATCGTTCCGTATATAGTGCGGCGTGAGCTTTTATTCCCGCTACGTCCTTTCGCCTGTCATTGCCTGCTCTTGCGGCGGCAAAATGCTGCGCGAAGGCCGTGAAGTGATCGTACCCAAAGCTCAAGGCGTGGTTTTGGAACTGGGCGCAGGCGCAGGCGCAAATTTCGAGTTCTATGCACCGGACCAGGTGACCAAGGTCTACGCATTGGAGCCTGAGCCCGGCCTCGTCTCCCGGTTGCGCAAGGCGGCGCGAAAAGCGCCCGTCCCGATCGAAGTGCTGACCGAGACCGCCGAGACACTGTCTTTGCCGCCCGGCAGCGTCGATACCGTGCTCGTCACCTTCGCGCTGTGCACGATTCCGGACGTCCCAGCGGCGCTCGCAGGCGCTAGGCGAGCGCTAAAGACCGGCGGGCAACTTCTGTTTTGCGAGCACGGACGCGCGCCCGACGACAAAGTCGCCCGAACCCAGGCCAGGCTGGAGCCGGTCTGGAAAAAGCTCTTCGGCGGCTGCCACCTGACCCGCGACATCCCAGCCTTAATCGGGAACGCCGGCTTCAAAATCACCGACATTGAAGCGAAGTATTTGCCGTCTGTTCCCCGCTTCGCCGGTTACAATTATCGCGGCGCGGCGCGCTCGAGCTGAACCCGCTCTGGGCGGAGTTGACTAAATAAGCCAAGAAAAAAGCCCCGCGACAGAGGCGCGGGGCTTTAAAAATCACCAGCACGTTATCCGGTTAAGGCGTTGCTGCGGCCGGTGCGCCAGGAGCCGCTTGCTCCGCGTCTTCGGTCACAAGGCCGACCTTGTAAAAGCCAGCGCCTTGAACTTCGTCCATGACCTGCAGCACGTCTTTGTATGGCAGTCCGAAATCCGCGCGGACATAAACACGTTCGTCGAACGGATTCGTCGCCGCCGGATTAGCGGTAAGAATGGCCAAATAGAGCTGCTCTTGGATCTGGTCGTGCGTAATGCCCAACTTGTCGATCGACAGATTGCCGTTCGCGTCGATGAACAAGAAAACCGGCTTGTTGTTATTTTGCACTTGGTTCTCAGGCG
>JBEVJO010000172.1:0-4707 GCA_040510175.1 Caulobacterales bacterium | reverse complement strand
CGCCGTGGGACATGAAAAACGTGGCTGCAAAGCTTGTGGCTGGCGGCGCCAAAGATGTTCTTCTCTGCGAGCGCGGCGTCAGCTTTGGCTATAACACACTCGTCTCCGACATGCGCGCGTTGCCGATCCTGGCTGAGACTGGGTGCCCAGTCGTCTTTGACGCAACGCATTCGGTGCAACAGCCTGGCGGTCAGGGCGAAACCTCCGGGGGCGAACGGCGGTTCGTTCCGGTGCTAGCGCGTGCTGCGGCTGCCGTCGGTGTGGCCGCGATCTTCATGGAAACCCATCATGATCCCGATAAAGCGCCGTCAGACGGCCCCAATATGGTTCCTCTAAAGGAGCTTGAACCCTTAATGCGCGATTTGATCGCGTTTGATCGCTTGGCGAAGGCGAACCAAGCGCACTAGAAGCGTCCATGGATCAAGAGACGCCTCCAAAGCTTCGCCGCCGCGTCAGGCTCGGCCTGTGGCTGCGCAACCGCTTTTTCGCCGGCGTTGCTATCGCTGCCCCTATTGGGCTGACGGTGCTGGTCGTTTGGTGGTTCGTGACCACCATTGATCGGCTCGTCTGGAGCCTCTTGAGGCAAATTCTCGGCCCCGAATTCGTGTCAACCACCATTCCCGGCGTGGGCCTTATCGTTGCGGCTTTGGCGCTGATTGCGTTGGGCGCGCTCGCCGCGAACATTGCGGGACGCGCCGTCATCCAGATCGGCGAGCGCGTCGTCGCGCGCGTGCCGCTGGTGCGGACGATCTATAACGGCATCAAGCAAGTCTTCGAGACCGTGCTCTCCGGGCGTCAGATGACCTCCCGAGAGATTTGCTTGGTGCAATTCCCGCGGGAGGGCATCTGGTCGGTCGGTTTTGTAACCGGCGACGCGCGTGGCGAGCCGGGCCGGATCACCGGCGAAGATTTCGTCTCTGTCTATATTCCGCATTCGCCAAATCCGTGGACGGGCTGGCTGATCTTTGTGCCCCGGGCGGATATCCGGCCCATGCAGCTTGCGTCAGAGGACGCCGCCAAAATGCTGCTCTCACTTGGGCTCTTCCAGCCGGACGCTCTTGGCCGCGACCCCCTGATGAAAGATCCGCCGAAGCCGGCCTAACCGGACATTCGCAGACGTTCCCAGTCTTCGTGTCCGAAGATCGCTAACAACGTTTTGGCAGCCAGCGCGCGCGGTCCTTCGAAATCCGGATCGGTATCCACCAGAATGCGTGCGTCTCTATCCGCCGTCGGAATGAGAGCGCTATGCGTTGCGGCGTCGACCAGGGAGAAAGCCGGCAGGCCGCTTTGACGCAAACCCAAAATATCCCCTGAACCGCGCAATTCGTAATCGATCTCCGCGATTTCAAAGCCGTCATAGGTGCGGCGGAGCGCATCAAGACGAAGTTTGGCCTCATCTGACAAGGGCGGTTGATAGAGCAGCAAACACGCGGCATCCTTGGCGCCCCGGCCCACGCGGCCGCGCAACTGGTGCAACTGCGCCAAGCCAAACCGTTCGGCGTGCTCAATTACAATCACGGTAGCTTCTGGAACATCAACGCCAACTTCGATCACGGTGGTGGCCACCAGGATTTTGGTTTTGCCGGTTCGGAAATCTTCGATGCCAGCGTCTTTTGCCTTCGCCGACAAGCGGCCATGAACCATGCCAACCAGCTCTCCAAATTGTTCGCGGAGAATCTCCGCGCGCGTTTCAACGGCAGTCGCTTCAACTTCCGGGCTTTCTTCTACCAGCGCACACACCCAATAGATGCGATCATCGCGTGAGATCGCCTTGCGGGTGCTTTCCATTACGTCAGCCATGCGATTAAGCGGCGCTGCGCGCGTCACAGGCGGCTTGCGTCCCGCCGGACGCTCCTTGAGCACGGAGACGTCCAGATCCCCGAACTGCGCCATCGCCAGTGTACGCGGGATGGGCGTTGCGCTCATCACCAGGAGATCCGGCAGATTGCCCTTAGCCGCGAGCTTCATGCGATCCGAAACGCCGAAGCGATGTTGCTCGTCGATGACCGTCAGCCCCAGCGATTTGTATTCCACGTCATCCTGAAAAAGAGCGTGCGTGCCGCACACGGCTGTGATTTCACCGGATGCCAATCCAGCCAGTATTTTTGCGCGTGCTTTACCCTTGTCACGTCCGGTGAGCACCGCCGTCTTTAAACCTACTGGCTCAAGCAGCTTTTCCAACGTCGTCGCGTGCTGCCGCGCCAAAACCTCCGTCGGCGCCATCAAAGCGGATTGCTTACCAGCCTCGGCCGCCCGCGCCATGGCCAGCGCCGCCACCAATGTCTTACCGGATCCGACATCGCCCTGCAGTAGCCGGCCCATGACCTCGGGCTTCGCCATGTCATCCGAAATCTCTGCGAAGGCTTTGCGCTGTCCTTGGGTCGGCTCGTATGCGAACGCCTCCAAGACTTTTTTGACCAAATGTCCGTCGCCGGTCATCGGAGTGCCGCCCATCGCTTTGCGGGCGTTGCGACGCAGACGAAAAACGATCTGGCGCGCAAACAATTCGTCATATGCCAAACGCGCCCGGTCCGGTGCGCCAGGCGTAAGATCGACGGAACTCTTAGGCGCATGAACCGATCGCAAGGCGCCGGAAAAATCGAGCCACGCTTCCCGTTGTTTCAAGCTGGGTTCGATCCACTCGGGAAAGTCGGGCAGATTGAGCAATCCGGCCCGGATGGTTCGCGCAACCAGACGGTTATTGAGTCCCTCGCAGAGCGGATAGACCGGCTCAAGAAGGGGCGGCGGGTCTTTGGCGGCGGGATCGTAAACAAGATCCGGATGCACCATCTGGCGCTCGGCGCCGTAATATTCGACCTTGCCGCTGATTACGCGGCGGCTGTCCAGCGGCAGCATTCGCTGAACGATCGGCGGTTTGGCGCTGAAATAGACAAGCGTTAGAAAACCGGTTTCGTCGCGCACGCGCACCCGATACGGGCGGCCAATGCCATGGCCGGGCATGTGCGCATCGACCTCGACCTCCAGCGTCACCTGCAAATTGTCAGGCGCGTCCGCGATCGTGGACAGCATCCGCCGATCGATCAGGCCAGAGGGCAGATGGAACAACAAATCGATGAGCCGCGGCCCGCCGACCAGCTTTTCCAGCAACGCGCGGCGCGACGGACCTATGCCGGGCGGCACGTTGAAGGGGCGGAATAACGCCGGCTGAGACTCGGGATCGGACATTGGAACCAGTGTCGGGTGGAGCGCGTGATGCGTCAATTGGCGCCAATCATGCGAATTTACAGTTAGATAGGGAAATCGGGGCATGACAAGCGCAACTGCCCCGACTATATGCGACCTCAGTGATGACAGACCGATTGAAACGCCTCGCGTACCGCGCGCAGAGGCGAGGCTTCAAGGAAGCCGACATCATTTTCTCGCGCTTCGCTGAAGCGCATCTCGCCGGTTTTTCCCCGGCCGAGGTGGACGAGTTCGAGCAAATTTTGGACCTACAAGACCACGACGTCGTGGCCTGGGTGCTGGGCCGCTCCGAGCCCCCACAAAATCTTCGTGGTCCTGTGTTTGATAAGTTCCTGGTTTTCGCCCGGAGCGGATTGCCTTTTAACGGAAAATAAAAAGCATGCAGCTCGTAGACACCGCGCGCCTGAAGCGCGCCGCCAGCGCAACCGGACGTCTCGCATTATCTGGCGTCGCGCAGGGCTATGACGCGGTTCTGGTCGCCGAGTTCGCCAAGTCGCGCAAAGGGCCAATCCTCTACGTCGCCCGCGACGATACGCAAGCGGCGACCTTCAGCGCCGCACTGTCGTTCTTTGCGCCTGAGCTGGAAATTTTGTCGCTGCCAGCCTGGGACTGTTTGCCTTACGATCGGGTTTCACCGGCGCCCCACATCGCGGCCCGCCGCTGCGCGACTTTGGCGCGTCTGGCACTGAACACCGAACAAAAGCCAGTGGTGGTGGTGACCACGGGCGCAAGTCTGATTCAACGCCTGCCACCGCGCGACATCATGAAGAAAGCGGCTTTCTCGGCGCACGTCGGAGCCGTGGTCCCCACCAAATCCCTTGAGGAATATTTCGCGGTCAACGGCTATGCGCGCGCCGGAACCGTGCGCGAACCAGGCGAATACGCAATTCGCGGCGGCGTCATCGACGTCTTCCCAGCAGGCTTCAACGAACCGCTGCGCCTCGACTTTTTCGGCGAGCAACTGGATTCGATTCGGACCTTCGACCCCGAAACGCAAAGATCAACACGCCAGCTCACCGAAATCAACCTCACGCCGGCCAGCGAAGTCATCTTCGACGATGATTCAGTGCTGCGCTTTCGCAAGGGTTTTGTGGCGGCGTTTGGCGCGAATACCTCGGGCGATATGTTCTACGAGGCGGTGTCGTCCAAAATGCGCCGTCAAGGCGTGGATCAGCTATTGCCGTTGTTTCACGAAACGCTCGAAACCATCTTCGACTATGTCGGGATCGAAGCGTTGGTGGTGATCGACCATCTGGCGCCGACCGCCATGGACGAGCGTATGGCGATGGCCGCCGATTATTATGGAGCGCGTCAGGACGCAGGGTTCGTCAAAGGCGCGGTCGCCGCGAAGGTATTGGCGCCACATCGTCTTTACGTCACGACGTCGGAACTCGAAGACCTCTTTAAAGTCCGCCCGATTCGCATCGTAACGCCTCTACAACCGCCGCCCGGCGCAGAAGCAATCGAATTCGGCGTCAAAGAGGGCCGCAATTTCGCGCCCGA
>JBEVJO010000171.1:0-9157 GCA_040510175.1 Caulobacterales bacterium | reverse complement strand
GCTGCGCAAGCGGGCGTTCGGGTTTTTATTGCTATTTTTGGCCATCCCGAACGTCATTCCGATGCCGCCGGGCCTGTCGACCATCTTTGGCGTCCTTCTTCTGTTTCCCAGCGTGCAGATGATCATGGGCAATGCACAGCCCTGGTTTCCGCGCACGATTTCAAAGCGTAAGCTGCGCCGCAGCACCTTGCAGCTGGTGGTGGACAAATCAGCGCCCTGGCTGAACCGGATCGAAAAGCTCACCCATGAGCGCCTGGTGTTCCTCACCGAAGGCCCTGCAGTGCAGGTTCTTGGCGCCTTTTGCCTGATGCTTGGGCTAATCCTGATGCTGCCGATTTTCCTGGGAAACCTTTTTCCGGGCATCGCCATCGCGCTGATGGCGATCGGCCTCATTCAGCGCGACGGATTGTTCGTACTGATGTCGACGCCTTTTGTGGCTTTGTCGGTGTTCGTGACGTTCCTCAACATCAAGATCGTGATGCTGGCCGTCAGCGGCATCGCCCACTTTCTGGGCGTGCACTAAACCCTCAGCAGGACTCGTAGGTCAGCCAGCCCAGCGCCGCGCCGCCGGCGCTCTTGGCCTCGACATTGCGATTGCATTTCCCTTCAGGCGCAAGCCCCGGCGCACGCGTGAAGAGCGGCGCCCATTCGCCCGGCAGAACATCCTCCTCGCCGATCGGATCCAGGAAGCTGACCGCGCCGCCATCCGTCTTGGCGTCGCATTCCCAACGCCCGTCGGCGCCCGATAACCGCACGCCGGTATGTCCGCGCGTGCGCGGATACGCGACCGTCACGCGAGCATCGATATTTTGCGCACGCGCTTTGGTGAGGCAGGCGTCGATCGCGGGCAGATAAGCGTCGAGCTCGGCGCTCCAATCCTTGTCTTTGGGCGGTTCGCCGACGCGCGCGCAGCCTTCGTAAGCGTCGCCGCTATAGACGACCAGCATGCGGTAGGCCTGCTCCATGCCGCTGGGATCGGTGCAAGGTTGCGCAGTGACGATCAAAGTGAGCTTGTTCTTGGTCACCTTCGCCACGCCGTCTTTCGGCTTGAGCGCTCCAATGGAGACGGTTACCGGCTCCGCCTCGGGACGCTGCAGCGTGAGCTTGCCCTTCTCGATTCGGGCGGCCCAGAACGGCTCCATGCCGCCGCCGGTGAAAGGCCCCTCAAAGGCCGCGTTGGGATTGGGCGGCGAGACGCCAGCCTGCGGCGCCGTGAAATCCGCCACAGCGTTGCGCTCGACCTCGGCAGGACTTGGCGCATCAGGCCCCTCAACGTCTTTTGCCGTTTTGTCGCCGGCGCGCTGACATGCGCTCAAGCCAAAAGCCAGAAACGCCGCCGCGCAGACCGCCAATCGCCATCCGGACTTGTTCGCAGTGCCGCTCATTGCGCCGTCTCTATTCTTTGGCCAGCCACAATTGATCCCCCCACGCACTCGCGATTTGGACCTCACAAACCGCTCGGGTTCTAACCGAATACGCCGCCAAAACAAGAACAAGCGCCAGCAACTGCTTTGAATGACTCACAAAAACAAATGCGCATCAGCCGTAAAAGGCCATTGGCGCGCGACGCCTTACGCTATCATGGGCGTATGAGGCCCGATTCTCCGCGCACTTTCTATGAATTCTTTGCCGGCGCAGGCATGGCGCGGATGGGACTCGGCCAAGACTGGACCTGCTTGTTCGCGAATGATTTCGACCCAGCCAAAACCCTCTCTTATGAGACCCATTTCGGGCCCGGCTCGGTGCGCTGCGCTGACATCAATAGCCTCCGCGCCAAAGACCTTCCGCCCGGGGCAAGCGCAGCGCCCGATTTAGCGTGGGCGTCTTTTCCGTGTCAGGATTTGTCCTTGGCAGGCGCGCGCGCCGGATTGAGCGCGCCAAGGTCCGGCGCCTTCTACGCCTTCTGGCGCCTGGTTGAGGAATTGCGGGAGGACAATCGCGCCCCCCGCGTGGTCGCGCTCGAAAATGTCGCAGGTTTGTTGACCAGCCGCGGCGGCGCCGACTTCGCCAGCATCATTTCGACCATGACCAAAAGCGGCTACCACACCGGCGCATTGTTGGTGGACGCGGCGGACTTCCTGCCGCAATCGCGTTTGCGTCTTTTCATCATCGGCTATCTCGGCGATGCGCCCGCGGACCTTTTCGCCGCTGCGCGGGATGAGCGTTATTCAAACCCAGCTTTGCAACGCGCTGTCGAGGCGCTGCCAAAGGCGGCGCGCAAGCGCTTCGTCTGGTGGCGTCTGCCGCCCTCGCCCTTGCGGAATACGCAGTTGACCCACGTGATCGATTGGGACGCGCCGCATACTTGGCGCAGCGCAAGCGACACCAGAACCATGCTGGCGCAAATGAGCGCGACGCAGCGTGCGCGCGTAGACTCGCTGCGCAAGACTCCCGGCCGCCATGTCGGCGCGCTGTACCGGCGCATCCGCGTGGAGGACGGCAAGAAAGTGCAGCGCGCCGAAGCGCGCTTTGACGGCGTTGCCGGATGCCTGCGCACGCCAGGCGGCGGATCGAGCCGGCAATTCCTGGTCGTTATCGAAGACGGCGCGGTGCGCACGCGTCTTTTCTCACCGCGCGAGACCGCGCGTTTGATGGGCATGCCCGATGATTATGTGCTGCCCGACGGGACCACCAAGGCGCTGCATCTGACGGGCGACGGCGTCGCGGCGCCGGTGGTGCGGCATCTGGCGCAATCCTTGATCGAGCCGCTGCTCGATTCGCCCGCGGCTGGCGGCGCGTCAGAGCGACGCAGCGCCCGCAAAGCCAAGGCGGCCTAGTCTCAAACTCCGGAGGAGGCCGCAGTGCGCGTCGGAATCGTGGGCTGCGGCGTAAGCGGATTGGCGAGCGCCATTGTGCTCGCCCGCGCCGGGACAAACGTCACGATCTTCGAGCGATTTGAACAACCGCGTCCTATCGGAGCCGGGTTGTTGTTGCAGCCATCCGGTCTTTCCGTTCTCGATATCCTGGGTCTCGGCGAGGCCGTCCGCGCCATGGGCGCGCGCGTTGACAGTCTGGATGGCCGCACACTGAAAGGCCGGCCGGTTCTGTCTTTGGTCTATGAGCGCTGGAAGCCGGATTCGTTCGGCCTCGGCATTCATCGCGCGGCATTGTTCGACATTCTATTCCGCACTGCGACCGGAGCAGGCGCGACGGTCGTCACCGGCGCGCAGATTGTCGGCATTGACGACGTTGAGAAACCAGTCGTTCGCGATGTGCAACAACGCGCGCATGGGCCGTTTGATCTTCTGCTGATCGCTGATGGATCGGCGTCTGCTTTGCGCACCGTCGCTGCGCCCAAAGCGCGCGCGCCGCTTTATCCGTGGGGCGCGCTGTGGGCCGCGCTGCCGGCGCCGGATGCATTGTGGGAAGGTTGTTTGAACCAGCGTTATGGCGGCGCGTCGATCATGATGGGCGTGCTGCCAATCGGCTTGGCCCCGCACGCCGGCGCTCAACGGCATGTCGCGTTTTTCTGGTCGATCCGGCACGACCAGATGGAGGCGTGGAAAAGCGGCGGGCTCGATGCTTTCAAAGCGCGCGTGCGGAGCCTTTGGCCCGAGGCGGGCGCGTTGATCGCGTCAATCAAATCTCCAGACGTTTTCGCGCCCGCATCCTATCGCGATGTCGCGGCGCGTCCTTGGCGCAAAGGCCGTACGCTGCTGATCGGCGACGCCGCGCACGGCACCAGTCCGCAATTGGGTCAAGGCGCGAATCTGGCGTTGGTGGATGCGGTGGAGCTCGGCGCGGCTTTGGCGGCGCGTCCGGACTCAATCGATGAGGCGCTGACGCTGTATGTGAAAGAGCGTTCTGCGCATGTGCGCTGGTTCCAAACTTTGTCCGCTGCCTTGACCCCGGTTTTCCAAAGCCGCTCGAAAACAATCGGCGCCTTGCGCGATATCCTTATGGCGCCGATGTGCGAGTTGCCGATCGTGCGGCGATTGATGCTGGAAACTCTGTGCGGCGTGGCGCAACCGCCGCGCTCCGTATGGACGCCCCCTCACATCAAAGAGTAAGAACGCGCATGAGCATCAGCGCGGACAAATTCGACGCCAAGACGCGTTCGGCGGTTATGCGCGCCGTCAAAAGCAAAGACACCGCGCCGGAGATGAAGGTGCGGCGTCTGGCCCACGCTTTAGGGTATCGCTATCGGCTGCATCGCAAGGATTTGCCGGGCGCGCCGGATCTGACGTTTCCGCGCCTTCGCAAGGTTATTTTCGTGCATGGCTGTTTTTGGCATGGACACGATTGCGCTCGCGGGGCGAGAATGCCCAAAGCCAATCAAGAGTACTGGCGCGCCAAGATTATCCGCAACAAAACGCGCGACGGTCAGACGCAAGAGCGACTGAAATCATTGGGTTGGGCCGTTTTGACGATTTGGGAATGCGAATTGCGCGCCGAGGCGGAACTAAAGGCCCGGGTCACCGCGTTCTTAACTGAATACGGCGTGAACGAACGGGGAAATCCAGTAAATTCATAGGCTAGCGCAGAAAATTTCTTGCCGCTAAAACGCCGCATCATACGGGTTATAGGTCGTCTGCATCCGTCAACGGAGATTATATATGATAAGAAAACTAATGGCCGCCTCCCTGGCGGGATTGCTGCTTACAGCCTGCACCACCACCGATTCCACCACGGGCCAAGTGCGCCAAAATCGCGCCGGCACCGGCGCGATCATCGGGGCCATCGGCGGCGCGGCAGCCGGCACACTCGCGGGCGGCAACGATAAGCGCAACGCCGCGATTGGCGCAGCGGTTGGCGCTTTGGCTGGCGCAGGCATCGGCGCCTATATGGATAACCAGCAAAAAGAACTTGAAAACCAGATGGCGCGTTCTGGCGTCGGCATTGTGCGCGAAGGCGACAACATTCGCTTGAACATGCCGTCCGACATTACCTTCGACGTCAATCAGGACACGATCAAGCCAAGCTTTGACGACACCCTCAGCAAAGTCGCGTCGACGTTGGAAAAATATCCGAAGACCACGATCGACGTGATCGGCCACGCCGACTCGACCGGTTCGGACGATTACAATCTTGCACTGTCCGATCGACGCGCACGTTCAGTCGCAGGCTTCCTCGTCTCGCATGGCGTGATGGAGCAACGCATCTGGACGCAAGGCCGCGGCGAAAGCCAGCCGATCGCCAGCAACGACACTGAGCAAGGCCGCGCGCAAAACCGCCGCGTGGAAATCCTGCTGCGGCCGGTGACGGCGTCGTAGCGCATTTTCAACAAAAGTGGACCCCGGTTTTGTGTCCGAAAATGCGCTGATTCAAAAGTTAGACCGCATTCTCACGGAAAACCGATATCCACTTTTCCTGAATGCGGTCTAGCGCCAACGTCGTCGCTTAAAAAGCAAAGGCCGGAGCAATCATGTGCTCCGGCCTTTTTGCTGCGTAACGAGTGTCGAGCGCGCGGCAATCGCAACGCTCAATTGCCGGTCATGTAACTCACATTCGGCGCGCTGCGCTTGGAATCGGCGTTGGCAAGCGGGTCCGCAGCACGTGGCTGGAACACATCCACCCGGCGCAAGGTCGCGCTGACAACCGCAGGCGGCGCTGTGGCTTCTAATTCGCGCGCGCGGCGCGCAGCATCCTGATCGCCGCCGCGACCGGCCACTTCAAACCAATACAAGGCTTCGCCCTGATCTTGCGTGACGCCCAAGCCTTGCTCGTACAAGACGCCAAGATTGTACTGGGAATCTGACAGACCGTAATCGGCCGCCTTGCGGAACCACTCGACCGCCGAAACATAATCCTGCCGCACGCCTTCGCCTTCGGCGTAGTACACCGCCAGATCGTGCATCGCCTTGCGATTGCCTGCCTTGGCGGATTTTTCCGTCCATCGGCGCGCCTCGCTCATATTTTTGGGTACGCCCTCGCCGCGCTCATAAAGCTTCGACAAGCGATATTGCGCCGGCGCATAGCCTTGGTCCGCTGCTTGCTTCATTGCCGCCGCGCCAGCATTGGCGTCGCCGCCGCGCAAGGAATCCAGCGCGCGCTGATAGGTCAGCGCAGCATCCGCAGGCTTGCCAGCGATAGCAGCGTTCGGCGCGGACGCTGTAGCCATAGCGAGTTCTGGCGCACCCTCTTTCATGCCGGCCGGCGGCGCGGTGGGCAGCGCTTCAGGATAAGGGTCGTTCGTACGCGGCTTTTGCTCGAGCGCCGCGAAGTCCTGGCTTGCCGCGTCAGCGGCGGAAGGCGTTTCGGTCGCCGGCGTCTTTACCGCCGCATGCGCCGCACCGAGGCTAGGCGCGTTTTGGCTGAAACTCTGTTCGAGGTTATCCGAATCCAGCTGATTGCTGAAATAGGTGCCGGCGCCGATCGCCGCGACCGCCGCAACGCCCGCGGCAGTCAGCAAATGCGCGCTCGTAAGAGCGCCGCCGCCCGACGACGGCAAAGACCGTCCGCGCACCGGCCCCTTCGGCACAGAATGGCTTGCCATAGCCGCCATCCGCGCCTGCTGCAAATAATCGACCGGCGGTCGTGCGACGATTTCGGGCGCGGCGTCGTCGACAAGCGCAGATTCCGACAAATCTTGAATCGCCAAGCGGTCGTCCAGCATCGAGCTGAAAGAATCGGTATCGATATAAAAGTCTGTCTCGACCGGCGCATCAGCAGGTGGCTCGATCGTCTCTGGCTGTGGCTCCGGCGTTAAATCAGCCAATGCCTTCGCGCGGCGGACGCCGAAGATGGCCTCTTCAAGTTCCGGGTCCAAATCGAGGATATCGTCCGGATCGATCGAATGCTCCGGCGCATCCTGCGCCGTCAGCAGCAATTCTTCGTCATCGGCGCCGCAAGAAATATCCGTCGCCGGTTCAGGCCGCGCAAAATTCAACGCCGCCATCGCGGGGAGATCGAAAATGTCGTCTTCGTCCGCAATCTCTTCCTGCGGCGCGGCGACCGCTTCGATGATCGCCTGCTCTTCGGCATCTGCTGCTTCTTCGTTCGCCGGAATGGCGCCGGAGGCCGCCTCGAGCATTTCGATCAGAGCAGCCAGATCATCCGGCTCCTCGGCAGCCTCGTCGTCCGCGGTCTCGATCGCCCAGGCCGGGGGTTCGGTTGCCGCGGTTTCCGGCTTTACCTCGTTCGCCGACGGAAAATCTTCCGCGTCCAAGATGTCGAGCGGCTCGTACGATACTTCCGGAGGGCGGTCGTCGCCGGCATCGTCCAACACCGACGAGAGAATGATTTCCTCGCCCTCGGCGTGCACTTCGTCGTCGAGCACGGGCGCAGGAACGATCGCCGGCGTGGCGTCGTAAACGCCCCAACCACTGACGCGCGGCTCGGTAGAGTTTTTGGCGGAAGGCCCCTCGAACGACGACGGGAGAACCTTCGCTGGCGCGCCGGATTCAACGTTCGCTAAACGCGAAGACAGTGCCTCAAGCGCAGAATGCAGCGGCGAATGCTCAACGTTACGCTCGACCTTCTCAAGCCGCTGCGTCACATGCGTCAAAGCAGCGTCGAGACGCTCATCGGCGGCGGTGTCCTGGTCGCGCATCTTTTGCACGAGTTCATCGATCGCGTGTTGTTGACGATCGTGCAGACGCTCAGCGACGTCCTCAATCTTTTCGCCGACCTGCATGATGGCTTCGGCCGTGATCTTTTCGGAGCCGGCGAGACGCTCTTCCATGGCGCCGGCGAAGCGGGCCATCTCATCGCCCATGCGCTGGATAGCGGCCATGTCGCGATCGGCGACGGCCTGCACGCGTTTGTCCATCGCATCAACGACGCGGGCCATTTCCTCGCGCATCACATCGGAAGCGCCTTCGCCATGGGAATTGCGTTCTTCCAGACCGCGCAAACGCTGGTCGAGACTTTGCGCCAAACGGTCGATCTCGGAGCCGATGCGCTCGAAGCTGGCGAGTTGGCGGCGTTCGGCGGCGGCCAAACGGCTTTGCAGATCGGTCAGCGTTGCTTCGGTTTCGCCGGGCTTCAGCATGGCGAAGGCGGCGGCGATTTCGCGCGCTACTTCTTCGCGCCCCGCATCGATCATGCGCGTGACGGTGTCGGTGACGCTGGACAGACGGCCATCCATGGCGTCGACGGAGACGTCTTCGCGCGCTTCCGCGTCGGCCAGACGATCGCCCAGATCGGACACGGTCGCGTATAACGCGCGCACAGCGGCGTCGGTCGCCGTTTCCGCCTGCGTCAACCGCTCGGCCAAATCCTTGACGTTATCGGACATGTCCGATGTGACGGTGAAGGCAGCGACGGCGACTTCTTCGGTGCGCTCGGAGATACGCTCCATCTCATTGGTCGCAAGATCGACCTTTTGCGCAATGGCGCTGAGCTTTAAATCGACATGAGCCTTGCTGATCGCCCCTTCTTCAACTTCACGCACA
Organism: Caulobacterales bacterium; assembly: GCA_040510175.1. GTDB lineage: Bacteria > Pseudomonadota > Alphaproteobacteria > Caulobacterales > Aquidulcibacteraceae > JBEVJO01. The sequence goes on along the minus strand of JBEVJO010000171.1, from coordinate 821 downwards.
CGCGTCGCGAGCGTGCTCAGCGCAGTTTCCAGCGATCGCAGCGCTTCGGCGTCTTCATGATTGGAGAAGCCGGATTCTTCCATGCGGCGCAAACGGTCGGCGACCGCCGTCTGGGTGGCGCGCAATTCCCGAAGACCGCCTTCCAGCTTGGTGTTGTAATGCCTTTGCCCGCGCTCTGCGTTGTCGAGGCGCGCCACCAGCGCATAGACGGATTGGTCAATGCCAGTGATGGCCAGCGCCGACCGCGCCTCAGCCGTTTCGATGCGTTCCGCCAACCGATCCAAAGAATGAATGGTTGAAGAAACCTCGCTCGGCCGCGCCTCAAACGTCGCGTCGGCCCCATGGAACGGATCGGATCTGCGTGCGTGGTTCATAGCGGGGTTGATGATGGCGCTTTGCGGCGGCGCTTCATCGTCAACGAGAATGACGCGGTTGAGCCAGTCGCCGAGACTCATCCCTGCGCGCCGGGCGGCCTCGCGGGCGGCGTCGCGAGCCCGAGGGTCTATCCCCTTCACGCTCCAAAGCGCTTCGCTCGACATTTTGATCTCCGCTGGCCCCCGTACGCACGCGAATCACCGCGCGCGATACACTTTCGGGATAAGGGAGCGGCAGGCGTTGTTAACGGCCAGTTAAAGCATTAACCATGTTTTGCCGGGGAAAACCGCCGACGGCTTCGCATAATTCTATTTATATCAAGCACATAATAGAGAAACCCCGCCTGCGATCGCACTTCGCGTTAATGGGCAAAACTTGCCGCCTTTACGCTTTTGAGACCAAAAATCGCCTATCTGGTTCCGCTCGACGCCGCCGGGGCTCATCCC